>NZ_JALAHI010000097.1 GCF_022711995.1 Enterococcus sp. | reverse complement strand
CAACTATACTAACATTATGAAATCTTTTAAGAAGAACGATAATCTTAATTTGAAAGCAAAAATAAAAAATACAGATAGTCAATTTTTTCAAAAATTTATCAACTCACTGACCTTCTCACACATTCAAAAATCAAAATACAAGTCAGTCCTGAACATGGCTTTCGATTACGCAGTAAACATGCAGTATTTAAAAGATAATCCATTGCACAAGGTTACGATACCTAAACCGCCTAAAACTCTTGAGACATTTTCTAAGGTACAAGATCTGTTCCTTGAAAAGGAAGAAGTGGATCGTTTATTATCTGCCTACTATTCTTCTCATCAATCTAAACGAATGGGAATGCTCGTAGAATTTATGTATTTAACAGGAGTAAGAATCGGTGAAGCGATAAGTCTGCAAGTGAAAAATTATAGGAAGGAAGAAAAGTTACTAGACATTCACGGTACGTTAGACTATTCAAAAGGCTATAAAAACGCAACAAAAGAATTACCTAAGACAGACGCCTCGTATAGAACAATAGGAATATCTAATCGAGTTATTGAAATTTTGGATGAAGTTATTTTAGAAAACAAGCTGAAGTATAATCATTATGATAACGACAGCTACATTTTTATAGGCAAAACGGGATTACCAATCCAAGTGAATACATTCAATGCCGCTCTAGATTATAATAATGAGAAGCTTGGGGATAAAAAAATAAACAAAAAGCTGCATTCTCACATTTTTAGGCATAGCCACATTTCTTTATTATCTGAATTGAACATACCCATAAAAGCTATAATGCAAAGAGTAGGCCATGACGATGAAAAAACTACACTGAAAATTTATACTCATGTAACTGAAAAACAAAAAACCGATATTGTAGAAAAATTAAATAACCTAGGATTCTAATCACTAGGTTATGGTTTAAATTATTAAATTTTCAATTCTGCCCCTTTTTTGCCCCTTGACCTGTTATCTATTCAAAATAGGTCTTTCAACAGGCTACCTAATAGGGATTCAATCAGACACATGGAGACTCCTGCTTAGTGCTGCTTCCTTCCGGATCTGACACGCTTCACAAGACCTCCATTGTCCTAGCCTTTCGGCAAAACTTAGTATAACGTATTTTTCTATAGATTACCAGACTTTTTTTGTTTTTTCTTTTGGCGCAATGCTCGAAAAAAATCTTTCAGCAATTGTCCGCACGCTTCTTCTAAGATCCCGCCTTCGACATAGGACCAATGGTTGAAACGCTCATCTTCCAACAGATTCAGCAAGGAACCCGCGGCACCGCCTTTGGGATCATAGGCACCAAAGTAAACTTCTTCGACGCGAGCCAACATCATTGCACCGCTGCACATAGGACAAGGTTCCAATGTAACAAATAACTGCGCTTGTTCCAAGCGCCAGCTGTCGATGGCTTGGCAGGCTTGCTGGATGGCAAACATTTCGGCATGCGCTGTGGCCTCTTGCTGTTTTTCCCGCAAGTTGTGGCCTCGACCAATAATTTGCCCATCTAAAACAACGACCGCTCCAATGGGGACCTCGGCGATTGCTTCTGCTTTTTGCGCTTCTTTCAGTGCTTCACGCATAAAATATTCTTTTTCACTTTGTGTAAGGGTACTTTCTTTCTTCAAAATGATTCCTTTCAATTCCATTGGGATAAATTCAGATACTGACACTGTCTCGATAAAAAAGTATCGGCAACTTCTTGGCGCAGTCATTCAGTAATAGCTCTTGTTTTATTGCTATTGCTCCCAATGCTTATTCTTTTATCTGAACAAAAAAAGAAGCGCCAAGTGAAGCCTAGTCAAACAGCTGCTATGGCAGGACAACCACTGGCAGGTTCTTTCAACTATCTTCTGGCCGCTTCTAACATCCTTCTATCAAAGGAGATACTGGCTTAAAAGACTGCATCAATAAAGCTAGTCAATTTGTCTTTGACATTCTCTGTTGCATCTTTGACGTTATCTCCATAAACCGAGACTTTATGACGGCTGTCTTTGACTTTCTTCATGACGCCTAGCAACGCATCTAAATCTTGATCCGTCAAATCATCGACGACACCTAGTAATTTTTCGTTGCCATTAAATTTGTCGTCAACAAACTTTTTCACTTTGTGACGGTTGCAAGCGAAGCGTACTTTATTCACGACTTTGTCTGAGACAACGACTGCTGTTGAGATGCCAGCAATTGCCGCAATACTTAATCCAATCGTTACTTTTGTTGATGTTTTCATATCGATCAGCTCCCTTTATTTGCTACTTCTATGATAGCACGACCGATCAAATAAAAATACTATTTCGTTTATTCCGGAATAAACCGCAATCCTTTCGGAAAGAAGTTTTTCACCACACCTTGTACTTGTTTGCCAAAGCCAACTGGAACCTCTGCTACCTTTAAGATAACCCAACCTTTGTTTCCAGGTACCGTAATTGTTTCACCAGCCACATATTTCTGCCATTGTGAAAAATCAATCGACAAAAACGGTGCTGCATCATTTTCTTGGATTGCCATAGCCAATGCAAAGCTCGGTTCGATCCGATTTTTTTTCACAGTCCCAACGTGAAGCCCCGGACGCAACACGCGAATCCCTTTTAGTGATGGCAATTCGTTAGGAACTAACCATAGATTGTCGCCAAAAAGCTGAATATCGGCAGTCCGTTCTTTTAAAAATGGATAGTCTTCTTGGAAAGCTTGCCAGAGTGAGCGGGTGACAGAATCAAGCCCAGCTTTTTTAGCTTTTTTCGCTTTCTTTGGCTTTGCAGTCTCCGTTCCATGGTAGGTCAGCTTTGCGGCAAAATGGCCTTCTCCTTGATTTTTGTGCGGCCATAGCCGAACTGGCTTTTCAATTTCCGGAATAGTGGACCACTCCCGGCGACCATGAGACACATTTGCCACTTCAATCGGTTCAATGGAAAAAGGATAGGTCGTCACTAACCATTCAATGATGGCTTCATTTTCTTCTGGTGCAAACGTGCAAGTAGAGTAAATCAACTGTCCGCCAGGCTTTAACATCGCAACCGCTTCTGCTAGAATTTCCTTTTGGCGCTGGGCACAATGCAACGGCGAATCCACTTGCCATTCTGCAATGGCCACAGGATCTTTGCGGAACATTCCTTCTCCTGAGCAAGGGGCATCGACTACGATTTTGTCAAAAAAATGTGGAAAGTGCGGCGCCAGTTCTTGCGGCGCATGGTTCGTCACCACCACATGACTGGTCCCCCATCGTTCAACGTTTTCCGATAAGATTTTTGCGCGTTTGGTAAAAATCTCATTGGAAACCAATAAACCTTTGCCTTGCATCTGACTTGCTAATTGGGTGGTCTTCCCTCCAGGCGCTGCACAGAGATCCAGCACTTTTTCTCCTGGTTGTGCATCTGCGATGGTAGCAACGATCATCGCACTTGGTTCTTGACTGTAAACATAACCTGCTTGATGAAGCAGTGACTTTCCTTTGACTTCGCCAATAAAGGCATTTGTGGCGTAGGGTGCCGGAGTCTTATCCGGTCCAAACTTTTCCAACATCCATTCTGCCTGAGGCTTCAATGGATTCAATCGGAACCCTTTTACTGGGTGTCCGTTTTCTAAAGCAGTGAAAAAGGCCTCTGCTTCGACACCTAGTAACTGCTGATATTTTGTAATAAACGCTGCTGGTAATTTCACACTGATCCCTCCTAAGCTCTCTTATCATAGCGAGTGCTTAGGGATTGTGCAAGTAGCGTTGCCCGATTTTACAAAAAAAAACTGTGGCAAAATGCCACAGAGAAAAATCATTTCCCAAAACAAGAACTACGGCAGAACTTACGAAAGCCACCAACAATGCCGCTCGTCCCTCTCGGCAATCCTCAAGACTTCTATTTCATTGCCATGACTAGCACTGCATTACTTTTCATGAGGTAGGGATCCTTCTGATTACCGTCATCCGTTCACGATATTTTTGCTGTTTTCACCGCTAATGGACTTCTTCTCGTTATTGCATGTACCTTTGACGTAAAGACAAGATTTCCACTTTGTTTATTGCCGGTGTGTTGGCTAACATTAAGCCTGTCGTCATTTAAATAAAGCTTTCTTGATGGTCTTTTCAATGATTGGCACGGAGACATATTCATCCCAGAATTTGATCAGTGGTCCAACTAGAAACGCGCTGATAAACGTGCCCACGCCGATGGGTCCTCCTGTGATCCAGCCCAATGTAGCAAATGCGACATCCTGAATTACTCTGACAACCCGATAATTGGCTTTCGTCTGATCGACAATCGTCGGTGCGATGGCATCATAGGGCGCACTTCCCACATTGGCGGACATATAAAAGGAGGCACCAAAGGTAAAGAAGAGAATACCAATAACCAAAAAGAGACCCATTTGCAGCCACCCCGTTGGCGAGATTCCCAGCAACTCGAAGATTTTCGTATAAAAATCAATAAAAAAGCCCGTCAAAACCATATTGATCACTGTGCCGATCCCAATATGTCGACGGCCAAAAAAGAAAACCAAAATCAATAATACAAGATTGATCAATAATTGATAGACGCCTAACGAAAGACCCAAGCGCTCACCTGTGCCAATATTGGCAGCAGTGTAAGGGTCCAATCCGACTCCTCCTATACGAAGCAAGGATGCGCCAAAAGCTAGAACAGCTACCCCGATCAATGCAAAAAGTGACCGCAGCCACGTTTCTTTTTTCATCTATTTCCCACCTCTTTGTTTTTATTATAACGAGAATTCAAAAAAAAAGGAAACTTGAGGGTTCTCAAGTTTCCTGCTTTTTGTTAGTCACGGCGGTTGTTATTACCGAATAAGATGATCAAACGTAGTAACTGCAACAATGTTGCTACTGCGGCAGCGACATAGGTCAGTGCTGCGGCAAACAATACTTTACGAGCTTGTGGTACTTCTTCTTCCGTCAAGAGACCGCCATCGGCTAAAATCTGTAACGCTCGTCTTGAGGCATCAAATTCGACTGGCAAAGTCACCAATTGAAAAATAAATGCCAATGAGAACGCCAAGATACCAAGATTGATCAAGAAAGAACCTCTTAGAAGAACGCCAATCAAAATCAATGGGATCGAAACCGCAGAGCCAATGTTGGCTATTGGTACGATCGCATGGCGGATACGTAACGGTAGATAGCCTTTGGCATCTTGTACAGCATGGCCACATTCATGGGCTGCGACACCAATAGCTGCCACAGAAGTTGATTGTGCGGTTGCTTGTGATAAACTCAACATTTTGTTGCCGGAATTGTAATTATCGGTCAAATCTCCTGCAATTGCTTGGACACCGACATTATTGATTCCTTGGCTTTCCAAAATATATTGTGCCGCTTTGGTTCCCGTAATGTTGTTGCTGCTGCTTATTTTGTCATACTTGCTAAAAGTACTTTTAACGTATGCCGAAGCCGCCATCGAGATGACCATCCCGATAATGACTAAAATGAATGTTGGATCATAGAACCAACCAAAACCGTAGCCACCGATTCCATACACGATGAAATCCCTCCCTTTCGTCTTTGACCTTATTTTACCATTAATCGGTTAAAAATATTATGAAGAAGAACGGAAGTTGTTTTTTTTAAAGTTTTTTTACAAATTCTGATTTTAATTTCATCGGACCAAAGCCATCCACCTTGCAATCGATGTTGTGATCGCCTTCTACAAGCCGGATATTTTTGACTTTCGTTCCTTGTTTGATAGCCCCAGAGGCGCCTTTGACTTTCAAATCTTTGATGACTGTCACAGCATCGCCGTCTTGGAGAATATTTCCATTCGCATCTTTGACGACAGCCGCGTCAGTGCCGCTCTCTTCTGTTTCTTGCCACTCATTGCCACATTCAGGGCAGACAAATAAGCCGCGATCCTCATACGCATAGGCAGATTGGCACACAGGACAATTTGGTATTTGAGACATAATTTTTTACTCCTCATAGTAATTTATTCTGTTTTTTTTCAATGAAAGGATCCTATCGTGAAAAAACAAACATATCTGTAGAATACAAAATTTCCTGCGATCCTGCAACAGCTTACGCAAAAAAACAAGCGACAAGGCTTGATCTGCTGTCGCTTGCTTTTGCTTGATTAGTTATCCATTGGTTTTTTTGACAACTTGTTTGTACGCAATGAACAGGCGTCCGTTTTTATTCGGTTGCTCTTGTTTGCTGCTGGTTCACTACAGATGGAGGTTTTCGTCTAAGATACGTCCTTCAGAAACCAAAATCGCATCCCCAATCAATTGAAGCTCTTCTGATGCAACTTCTACTTGCAGCTCTCCACCTAAAACTTGCAGCACCAGATTTGCCTCAGGCTGTTTTCTTCGTTGCGCCACTACATAAGCGGTTGCGCCGGAGCCAGTTCCACAAGCATAGGTAAAGCCTTCAACACCTCGCTCATAGGTGCGGACAATAAGCTCTCCTGCTGAATCGACATCGTAAAAATTGACATTGGCGCCTTTAGGGAATGCGGACCAATAGCGGATCCGTTGCGCTAGCTCCGTCAATGTATCTAAGGATGTGTCTTGCAGTCCGGGATACTTCACCACCGCATGGGGGATTCCCGGATCACCTAATTCGATATAATCGAGAAAAGGTGCCTTGGCATCAGCAAAAGATTGATCAAATTTCGCAACGGTAGGAGGATTTAACGTCACTTTGTATTGTTGCTGATTCATGCGCCAAGCAGGAACTGGCCCTGCCACCGTTTCGATCACCATTGCTGCTGAAGCAATCTTATTTTCATAGGCGTAGCGAGCAATACAGCGGGCACCATTGCCGCACATTTCCGCTTCGGTGCCATCGGCATTATAAAACCGCATCCGGAAATCGCCGGTTTTTTCTGGATGATCCACTGCCATCACGGCATCTGCGCCAATTGAAAATTTCCGCTGGCAGACTTGTTTGGCTAGTTTAGATAGCTGTTCTGAAGAAAAAGCGTACCTTCGATTATCGATTACGATAAAATCGTTGCCGGCACCTTGCATTTTGGTGTAAAAGATTTCCATGATTTCACCTGCCTGTTTTATTCCTTCGCCAAAAATGACGGGATACGTTCATTTTGAATCAACTGCTGATAAGTCTGACGTTCAACCACTAATTCTGCGTGACCTTTTTCAACAAAAACCACGGCTGGAATCGCCAGTTTGTTATAATTGCTGGCCATTGAATACCCATAAGCTCCCGTTGCAAATGTGGCAAAGAGATCTCCTGTCTGTACCTTTGGCAGCTGCAAATCTTTGACTAAAATATCGGTACTTTCGCAGGCCTTTCCAGAGATTGTGACGGGTTCGACAGCTGCTTCTGCTGCCCGATTGGCTAGGATCCCCGTATATTCAGCTTGATAAAGACCGGGACGAATATTGTCGGTCATGCCCCCGTCAATACTGGCATAGGTCCGAATCTGCGGCAATGTCTTGATCGTCCCGATGGTATGCAGACTGATGCCCGCCTCTGCTACGATACTGCGTCCAGGCTCGATCACCACAGTTGGACGCAGGAGCTGATGTTCTTGGCAAAAGGTCTCGATCGTCGCCATCACTGGGTCCAAAAAGTAAGCATAGGGTTGACGAATATCGTTTTCTGTATAGCGGACACCAAAACCGCCGCCAACATTCAATTCTCTGACGGTATAGTCAAATCGGTGATGGATTTCCAAAATCAGCGCTAGTGCAGCTTCTGTCGCAGCAAGATGGGAACGATTGTCAGATAGCTGACTGCCAATATGGAAATGCAACCCATAAAAATCGATTTCCGGCGCTTCGATCACTTCTTTGATCAAAGGAAATAATATCTCTTCATTCAAGGGAATCCCAAATTTTGAATCTTTTTGACCAGTTGAAATAAAGGCATGGGTCTGGACATTCACTTCCGGTGTGATACGGAACATCACGTTTGCTGTTCGTTGTTTCTCCTGACACAGACCTCGAATCAACCCGATTTCCTGACTGCCATCGACAATGATTCGCCCGACACCATAATCAATGGCCATCGCCAACTCCTCGATCGATTTATTGTTGCCATTAAATTCGATCTGTTCCGCAGGAAATCCTGCTTGGATCGCTGTGTAAAGTTCACCGCCACTAACGACATCCAAAGACAACCCTTCCTCATGGATCAGACGTAGCATGGCTAATGTATTGAAGGCTTTCGAAGCATAAGCAGCGCGGGTATTTTCATAACGAGACAGAAATTCTTCTCGCAGGGCCTGACATTGAGTGCGAATCTCAGTCACCGAGAAAACATACAGCGGTGTGCCAAACTCTTTTGCTAATGCCACTGTATCGCAGCCATCCCAAAACAAGTGATTGTCTTTAATCTCTTTGATCATCCTAGTGCCCCTCTCTTGGTGTCTGATCGTTATTCAATCTTTCGATCAATTGCAGGTAGCATTCAATGCCTCCTAGTAACACGGTTTCATCAAAATTCATTTTATTGCTGTGTAACGGATAGGTATAGCCTTTTTCTTCATTCCGAGTGCCGACAAAGAAAAAGACGCCGGGAATTTCTTTTTGGTACATGGAGAAATCTTCTGCCAACATATAGGGCGGTGTTTCGATATAACTGTCACCAGCAACCTCTCGAACAGCATCCACCATGTCTGGATCATTGTCTACCACTCGATACAAGTGCTCAAAAGTCACTTCTGCCGAGCAGCCATAGCCTTTAGCGATTTCTTCTGCCGCTAGTTTCACTCGTTGCGTCAATGTCTCATAGACCTCATCTTCAAAAGCCCGCATCGTTCCATGCAACACGACTTCTCCGGGAATAATATTTTCGGCATCTCCTCCGTGAATCTTGCCGAATGTAATCACCGCCGAAGACAGTGGACTGATATTGCGGGAAACAATGGAATGAAGGCCTTGAATAACGGCAGCTGCTGCTAAGATCGCATCACTGCCTTGATGAGGTTGGGCCCCATGGGCACTTTCTCCGAGAATCCGAATCGTGATCTCGCCATTTCGAGCCATCATTGGTCCCTTGCGGCAAGCAATCACCCCTTCTGGATAGTCGGGGAAAACATGCAGGCCGACAATCTGATCAATGGCAAAATCGGTTAAGATTCCTTCATCAATCATCAACTGTGCCCCACCTGGTCCTTCTTCCGCTGGTTGAAAAATCAAAACGATGGTTCCGCGAAGAACTTCCGGGTGTTGGGACAAGTATTTTGCAAAGCCCAAAAGTGTCGCCATATGTCCATCATGACCACAGGCATGCATTTTACCCGGATGGTACGAAGCAAATGGAACATTGGTTTCTTCTTTAATAGGCAAAGCATCGATATCTGTGCGAAAGGCCAACGTCTTTCCTGGTTTTTCACTGCGAAACACAGCAATCAATCCAGTCTCTAAAACGAGATAAATCTCTTTGATTCCAAAAGACTGCAGCTGTTTAAGTAAGTAGTCCTTTGTTTTGAATTCTTCTAGTCCTAACTCTGGTATCCTATGTAATTCCCGTCGAAAGCGAATCACATCTTCCGTTAATTTTGTTACAGTTTGAGATATTTGCATTCATTGGCACCTTTCTTTCGTTTGATTGTCACTAGCGGTCATAAATGGATAGATATCCACCTTTTCATTGATATTGGATAATATTATAGTATATAATTCGAATAATCTATAGTATAAATAATCAAAATGTTTTGATTTTTGGTACAATTATAGAGAAAGTAAAAAGGTTGAAAGGATGTGGAGTAATTTGACGATTTTTAAAGGTTCTGGCGTTGCACTGATCACCCCGATGTTTCATGATGGTTCGGTGGATTTCGATAAGCTGAAGTCACTGGTTGAGTGGCACATTCAGCAAGGAAGCGATGCGTTGATCGCTTGCGGAACGACCGGTGAGGCATCAACATTGAATGATGAAGAACATATCGCTGTTATCGAGGCGGTTGTCAAGCAGGCTGCAGGCCGCATTCCGGTGATCGGTGGCACTGGTTCAAACAACACGCAACACGGAATCCATCTTTCTAAAGAGGCCCAGCGTGTTGGTGCCGACGCATTATTGGTTGTAACCCCTTATTACAATAAAGCAACAAAAAAGAGTTTGGTTACTCATTATAAGGCAATCTGTCAAAGCGTGGAACTGCCGGTCATCTTATATTCGGTCGCATCAAGAACAGGAATGAACTTGACTTACGACATGGTTGCTGAACTGAAAAAAATTCCCAATGTCAAAGGAATCAAGGAAGCTAGCGGAGACATCTCGCAAATTGCAGCGATCGCGCAGCTAGTCGATGAGGAGTTTTCTCTGTATTCCGGAAATGACGACCAAGTCACACCGATCTTGGCATTAGGCGGTTCTGGCGTGATTTCGACAGTGGGCAATATTGCCCCGAAACAAACAGCAACTTTGGTGGCAGATTTTCTTTCTGGAAATATTCAAGCAGCGATTCAGGAGCAGTTACGGCAAAAACCTTTGATCGATGCGATTTTTAGTGAAGTCAATCCAGTACCTATCAAAGCGGCGGTTTCCTTATTAGGAAAATGCGATTTACACTATCGGTTACCTCTAGGCCCCCCTGAGGAAGAAACAGTCAGCCGTCTAAAAAAAGAAATGGCTGATTATGGGCTGTTATAAGGAGGCAATCAAGTGAACCATATTTTATTGAGCGGTGCCAATGGCCGCATGGGAACAGTTTTACAACAGATGATTGCGGCCCACGCTGAATTTGTGATCAGTGCTGGATTAGACCGTCACCCTGAATCCAACAGCGGCTTTCCAGTCTATTCTGCTCCAGAAGCAGTCAAAGAACCTGTTGACTTGGTGATTGATTTTTCCCACCACAGCAATGTGGCAGGCCTACTTGATTTCTGTGTTGCCAACCAACTGCCTATCGTTGTGGCTACAACTGGACTAAGTCAAGCAACACAAGAAAAAATGGTCGCTGCTGCAAAACAGATTCCTGTCTTTTATTCTGCGAATATGTCTGTAGGGGTCAATGTATTGATCAAAGCACTAAAAACCATCACTCCAGCTTTGGAAGCAGATTTCGATATCGAGATCATTGAAAAGCACCACAATCAAAAAATCGATGCCCCAAGCGGCACCGCATTACTGCTCGCAGACAGCATCAACGACAGTTGTCAGGAACCAAAAGAATACCTCTATGGCCGTTCTGGCAACGACTTGACCAATGATCGAAAGCAATTAGGCATTCACGCGGTTCGTGGGGGTACGATTCCTGGCGAACACACAGTGATCTATGCCGGGGCAGATGAGATCATTGAATTGAAGCACACCGCATTATCTCGGGATATTTTTGCCAACGGCGCGTTGAAGGCTGCCGAATATCTTGTGCAACAACCAGCTGGACTGTACTCTATGGAAAATCTACTCGACAAATAAAGGTGGTAACGTATGACTGAATTACAATTTTCTGATCCTTATCAATTAGCAAAATATATCAAAGAAGCCAATAAGCAAACACCTGTCAAGGTCTATATAAACGGTGACCTTTCTGCTTGCTCTTCTGAAACACTGAAAATTTTTGGCACTGGCTCTTTTTACTTTATTATTGGAGATAGTCAAGAAGTCGCTGATTTTCTAACGACCAATCAAGAGAAAATCACTGATTTCTATTTAGAAAATGACCGTCGCAATTCGGCGATCCCATTGCTCGACTTAACAACAGTCGATGCCCGGATCGAACCAGGGGCTTTCATTCGCGATCAAGCAATCATCGAGAAAAACGCGGTCATCATGATGGGAGCGGTCATCAATATTGGTGCCGTCGTCGGCGAAGAAACTATGATCGATATGGGGGCAATCTTAGGCGCTCGAGCTACGGTCGGCAAAAAAGCCCATATCGGCGCTGGAGCCGTTCTAGCAGGTGTCTTAGAGCCACCTTCCGCTAGCCCAGTGGTTATCGAAGATCATGTGTTGATCGGTGCCAATGCAGTAGTTCTTGAAGGCGTTCGTGTGGGCGAAGGAGCTGTGGTTGCTGCCGGATCGGTCGTCACAGAAGATGTACCAGCAGGTGCGGTAGTGGCTGGCTCGCCGGCTAAAGTCATCAAGATGAAAGACGAAAAAACAGCCGGCAAAACCGAGTTTTTAGACGATTTGCGAGGCTGATCTCGCCTGTTGCAACTTGCAAAAAAGCGTATGACCCGCGAGTCATACGCTTTTTTTATTTGAGCAATTTTTTTACTACAGTTATTTACTACAATCAAAAACTCACCGATCATTCCCATAGCAAGTCCTAAGATTCCTCGCTGCTGGTTTTTTCTTCTGCAAAAGAACACTGATCATGGCGAATAACGTCTATGCTTGTTCTTTAAACGCTGAGACTGCTGCTTGGATTTCTTGATAGATAGCGGCCACTTCTGCTAAATCTGCAGCATTCGCCCCACTGGCAAGGGGGTGTCCCCCACCGTGATGACGTTTGGCGATTTCATTGATCACTGGACCTTTTGAACGCATCCGCACCCGATAATAGCCTTCTGGCTGCTCCACAAAAATTGCCCATGCTAAGACATCTTCAATTTTCCCTGGTAAAGACACAATGGCAGAGGTTTCTGAATCCACCACACCAAAACGCTGTTGGATTTCATTTGTTAGGATCAACTTGCCGGCACCTTGTGAATCGACTTCGATGTTTTCAAAGACATAGCCAGAAAGACGAGCGACTGCTCGGGAAACCTGATCGATTTGGCGATTGATTTTTGGCGCATCAAAGCCATAGTCTAGTAAGTCCGCAGCATATCGCAATGTAGCGGAAGTTGTTGCTGGATAAAGGAAACGACCAGTATCCCCTACAATTCCGGCATAAAGCAGCCGAGCAGCTTCTTTCGACATAGTCAGTTCTTCGGCAAACATTTTCCAGAATGCCGTGATCATTTCACTGCAGCTGCTGGCGGTTGTATCGACCCAGACCAAATCGCCATAAGGTTCATCATTGGGGTGATGATCGATTTTGATCAATTTTGCACCGGTGGCATACCGCTGGTCACTGACTCGTGGTGAATTGGCGGTATCTGTTACGATCACCAATGCCTCTTGATAAACCTCATCTTCAATCTCTTGCATCTCTGCTAAATACTCTAATCCTTCAACTGGTCCCCCCACCTGATAGATGGTTTTTTCGGGAAAGCTCGCTCGTAAAATTTCGGCCAAACCAACTTGTGAACCTAATGCATCGGGATCAGGCCGCTGGTGACGATGAATAATAATTGTTTGATATTCCTTGATTGCTGCGACTATTTTTTCTTGAACGTTCATTACCTATCTCCATTTTCTACGTATTTCTCTCTTGATTCCTCATTGCTGCTAGTTACTTTAAGGGCGTTCCATTACTTGGCAAACGACGATGGCTTTGGCAACCATCGAGTTTTCGATATAAACTTCAATATCGATCTTCGCGGAACGGCGGCCTAGTTCTAAAATTTTCGGCTGAATAATGATTTCACTCTCTAATTGGATCAAACGGAAATAATGCAGATTCACTTGCTCGATCCAGCTGTTTCGTCGTTGATTGACTTGCATCGTTCGTTTGGCCGCATTGGCGATCACTTCACTCAGTACCCCAAAGGAAATCGTTCCTACCTCGTTGACCATTTGCGGAGTGACGGCAAAGCGAAAGTTTGGTTGTGCCAGCTTATTGCCTTCATAATCTTGTTCGATGATTTGGATCTGTCCGGAAATTTGATCCGAGATGGTATCCGAAATCTGGGTCTGCCGTTGAACCAACTGCATCGCTTTCATGATGTCTTGACGAGTCACGATCCCGATCAATGACAAGTCATCTGCTACAACCGGCATCACTTCTAAACCGTCCCAAATCATTTGATGACTGGCAGAAGCCACGCTCATTTCTTTTTTTACCACCCGTGGTTCGCGAGTCATAATTCGTTCAATGATTTGAGTATCTGGTTTTTCCAACACATCTTTTGCCGTAATGATCCCAACCACACGCATATTCTTGTTGACCACTGGATAGCGAGAATGATTGGTTTCTTCTGAGAGACGCTTGTAATCTTTGACTGTATCAAAGGTATGCAAATATTTCGTTTTTTCCAACGGCATATAGATATCGCTGACCAGCATGATATCTTTTTTGATCAATTGATCACTCAATGCCCGGTTGATCATGGTAGCGACTGTAAAGGTATCATAAGTGGTCTGCAAGATCGGCAATTCAAGCCTATCGGCCAACCGGCAGTTTTCTTCTGATGTCTTAAATCCACCTGTAATCAAGACAGCGGCGCCATCTTCTAAGGCTAATTTATGAACTTCATTTCGATTCCCTACGATTACCAGTGAGCCGGGAGTAATATAACGCTCCATCGCCGATTCTTTCATCGCACCAATGACAAATTTATTCAAATCTTTATCCAGACCCGCTGCCCCGCCTAGGACATCGCCTTCAATGATTTGAACGACTTCCCCAAAGGTCAATTTTTCAATATGTTTTTTTAATTTTCGTTCAATCCGGATCGTTCCTACCCGTTGAATGGTAGAAACTAGTCCGATGTTTTCTGCATCTTTGATTGCTCGATAAGCGGTTCCTTCACTGACGCTCAAATCTTTGGCGATGCCTCGTACAGAGATGCGATCGCCTACCGGCAAGCTTTCGATATGCGCTAAAATCAAGTCATGTTTTGTCGCCATAATTCTCTCCTAGTTAGTAAAATTTGTCGCATACAAGCCCTCAGCAATGAATCGATTCTCCGACAGCCAAGACTTCCCCTACCCCTGGCAGCAAAGCGACAAAGGCATTAGGGTCTTGTTTGATCAGTGGAAACGTATTGTAGTGAACAGGTATAACTTTTTTCGCTTGCAACAAGTGTGCTGCAGCAGCGGCATCTTTCGGTCCCATGGTGAAATTGTCACCAATCGGCAAGAATGCCACATCGATGGAAAATTGTTCGCCTATCAGCGCCATATCACCAAAGAGGGCGGTATCACCTGCATGATAAATCGTTTTGCCTTCCGCTTCTACAATGATTCCCGCCGGATTTCCCATATAGATCATCTCACCGTCTTCTTCAAGGCCAGAGCTATGATGGGCTTGGACAAAGGAAACTTTGCCGAAAGGAAAGGTGTAGGAGCCGCCGATATTCATTCCATGCGTCTTCGTCACACCTTTTCCTGCGGCGTACTGACAAACTTCCACCACACTGATGATAGGTGCTTCTGTCCGTTTGGCGATAGCCACCATATCTCCTACATGATCACTATGCCCATGAGTGATCAATAGCCAGTCAGGATCAACCGTTTCTGCATCAAGATCGGTCATAGCGTTTCCATTTATAAAAGGGTCAAACAACAATTTTTGGCCGTCCTCCAATTCGATGGAAAGAACAGCGTGTCCATGAAAAGTGATCTTCATAACAATTACCCCTTTCTTATTCACAAGTAATACAGACTAATATTTTCTATTATAACAGACTAATACAAAATGCCAAGCAATCAATTCTGAGAATTCATTTCATCCTCACTGTTATTCTGCTCCATGATAAGAAAACACAAAAAAACTGTCCTAGTCCTTAGAAAAAAGAACTAGAACAGTTTTTTGAGTCATAGCTTATAGCGAATGTTTCCGGAAACCACCTTGTTTTTTGATCCGCCAGATGGTCATCACTAGTGCTACAGCACATAAGAGAAAGGCACCGAAGAAAGTCACTTTCATGCCATGATTGAAGATATCTGGTCGGCCATTGATGTAGGTTGTCACATGTTGCCCATAGGCACTACTCATCGCGGAATACAAAATCGTGGTGGACATCGCAATCCCTAGAACCATCCCTAAATTACGGGCAAAGGAGTTTAGACTGCCTGCCACACCTAAGTTCTCTTTGGTGACACTACTCATGACCATGGTATTATTCGGCGATTGGAACAATGAATTCCCTAAGCCCATGATCGCCGTCGCAATCACATAATACCAAATTGGGGTATTTTGATTCATAAACATGTACATCAATTGCGTAATTGATAGTAAAGCCAATCCAATCAGCACTAAGATCTCAGGTCCGACTTGGTCTGTCAAATAACCGCTGATAGGTGAGCCGATAACCATCATTAGAGGGAAAACCATCATCAGCATCCCGGCAACACTTGGTGTCAGTCCACGGGCATTTTGCAAATAAAATGGAATCACGACATTGACAAAGAAATTGGCAGAAAAAATCAGTAACGCGGTAAACAAGCTTAACGTAAATATTTTATTACGGAAAATACTGAAAGTAATTAGCGGCATCGCCACCCGTTTTTCAACTTGAATAAAGGCAATAAATGCGATGACTGCGACGAACATCAATACTAAAGGCAGCCACGTCAAGAAGCCTTGCTCTTGACCAATGAAAATCCCGCCAAAAAAGGTCAAGATGGCCACTGAAAATAACCCAAATCCACTTTTATCGATCGAGTTGCGGCTCATGGTGATGTCTTTAGGTAAAATTTTCTCACCGGCGATCATTGTCAGAATCCCGACAGGAACATTGATCCAAAAAATATAAGGCCATGAAAAATGAGACAATATGATTCCACCTAATCCCGGACCGGCAATGGAACCTAATGAAACGAAAGCACCAATCATTCCCAACGCTCGACCTCGCTCACTAATCGGAAAGACTTCCGTAATGATCCCAGTATTTGTTGCCATGGTCATACTTGCCCCAATGGCTTGAACCACCCGTGCAAAGAGCAAAAAAGCCAGCGAATGATTGAATCCACACAGTAAAGAGCCAACGGTAAAAATCAGCATCCCTAGGCGAAATACTTTGATTTTCCCCCAACTATCGCCAATTTTACCAAATAGCAGCAAACAAGCACAAACCACCATCAAATATACCGACACGACCCACTCTGCTTGATTCATGGGCACATCCATATTGGTCGAGATCGTCGGCAACGCAATATTCACAATGCTCCCATCTAATGTGGACATAAACGTGAACATCGCAACAGCAATCAAGATCCACCATTTTCTCTGCTGAACAAGTGCATCTTCTTGATAACTTTTCACACAAAACCATCCTTTCGTTCCAATCAATTTTCTTTTAACACGAGTATCTCCGTGGAATTGTTTATATTCAGAAAGAACTGTCACATCCCTAAAAACCAACTAGAACTCTCGGCAAGGAACATGTAGCTAGTATTCTCGGCACGGCCTCTTTCACACACTCTATGCCCTTTCGCCGCTTCCGCTTGTTGCCCCTCGTGACAAATAACTTTCAGCACATCCCCAAACGCCTAGCTAGTCTTACTTTTGTCTTAAAACTGTTTTCCTGGCCGTTCCTGTAGGAACAAGCTGGCACAGGAAAAGCAGACAAAGTAAAAACTAGGACGTTTGTAGCAGGCGTCCTAGTTTCTGGTGGCTTTATTTGCGTGAACGATTTCTTTGACTGGATTCCATGATCACAGGCAGAATCACTGGTCGGCGTTTTGTCTGTTCGAACAAGAACCGACTGAGGCGATCCCGAATGTCTTGCTTCAATTTACTCCATTCAAATTCTTCATCATGCAAATGTTTTTCCACGATCTCTGCAACGATCTCGCCGCTTTCCCGAATCAAGTCACGGCTGGCTTTGACATAGACAAAGCCGCGAGAAGTGATTTGCGGTGCTGCGATAATTTTCTTTTCACGACGGTTGATCGTTACTACAGCAACGAAAATACCATCTTCAGATAAGACTTTGCGATCCCGTAAAACAATATTACCGATATCGCCCACACCGATTCCATCGATCATGACATTTTCCGCTGGTACAGCACCAGCGGAATGCATTTCGCCTTTTGTATATTCTAAAACATCCCCGCGTGCGGTAATAAAAATATTCTTCAATGGAATGCCCACTTCATGCGCCAAATCCACATGAGCGGCCAATTGACGATATTCCCCTTGGATTGGCAGGAAGTACGTTGGCTTCATCAAATTCAACATCAGCTGCAAATCATTGGGATTCGCATGACCGGAAACCCGGAAATTATCTGAAATTTGTTTGACAGTTCCACCTGCTCGGTAAATGATGTCTTCCGTTTTGGCAACGACTGTTTCCATCGCTGTGGTAGGCGTGGTTGTAATATAAACAAGATCCCCTTCTTGAATCCGCAACGTCCGATGGGTGCCATTCGCCATTTTTTGCAACGCCTTGATCGGTTCACCCATCCGGCCAGTTTCTAAAATAAGCAATTGCTCATTGGCGTACTTTTTCATTTCTTTTTGTGTGATCAATAAGTCTTCTGCTGGTAATTTTAATTTACCTAGCTTCATCGCTGTCCGAATGATCCGGCCAAAGTCTTGACCAGTCAGGACAACCTTACGTCCAGAACGGTAGGCCGCATCTAGCACTTGTTGGACCCTTTGCAGATTGCTGGCTACACTAGCCACAATGATTCGGCCTTCCCAATAGCGAATGTTATCAAACACTTCATCTTGAATCGTTAATTCAGAAGCAATGGGTGCTGGATTTTCTGCATTGGTCGAGGTACTTAACAAGGCTAAGACGCCTTCTTTACCGATCTCTGCCAAACGTCCGAAATCCGTTTGATACATCGGAATAGCCGTTTGATCAAATTTGAAATCTCCTGTATAGACGATGTTTCCAGCGCTGGTTTTCACGCTGATCCCCACTGAATCAGGAATTGAATGGGTAGTTCGGAAAAAGCTGATAGTTGCATGCCCAAAATCGATTTCTGAATGTTCATCAATGATATGGAAATCTTTGAATTTCTTGGTTGCTTCGTTTTTTGCTACAGTCAATTTTGCCAATTCGATCGTTAGCTCTGTTCCAAATACTGGAACCGGAATGTTCTCCAAGAAATATGGCAACGCTCCAATAGCATCTGCATGTCCGTGGGTCAAAAAGACCCCTGCTACACGATCTGCATTTTCTTCTAAATATGTGAAATCAGGAATGACTGTGTCGATCCCTAATAACTCATTTTCCGGATAGCGGACACCGCAATCCAGAACAAATATATCCTCTCCAACTTCAGCAATGTACATGTTTTTGCCGTTTTCACGTACACCACCGAGAGGAATGATTTTGATAGTTTCCAATCTGTTCACCTCTTGATTTTTTTTACACTAATTATTTCCCTAGCCTAAGCCGTCTCTTTTATTATACAACAAAAAAAACAATTTTACTTGCAATCCGTCGTATAATCTCGCGATGTAAAGGTTTTCCATGGCCGTCACGGTTTAATATAGCGCAACCATGCGCAACTAAAAAGCCCTCAAAGGAATTCAAAAATACGGATATGCCTGATTTCAGATAACTTCTATCTAAGGTAAAAAAAGCCTAGATACTTACCAGAAAAATGGGAAAACAAAAAAGCAGGTGATTCAATCAATGTTTCTCTATCCCCCTCTATCTCTAGGAACTTCTTTTTTATTGTGACCAAATTTCTAAAATTTACCTAAGATTGAAGAGGTCGGTGTAATAAATATTGGAGCATTCTCACATCATTCTACTTGTACCTGACTAATAAAAAAGTCCTAGTTCTCCAACTTGAACCGGGACTTCTTTAGCTATTCTCTCTATTTGTCGAAATATTTATTTTTGCGATTCCTGTTGACGAGAATCTTTGAGACTTGATTTTTCCTTTCTTGATTTTTAGAAGGTTCTTATTTTTTTTGCTCTTGTTTACTGTCCTGATTAATCAATGAATCCATAATACTTTTTAACGTCGCATCTTTAATCTTCACATTTGCCGCTTTCAATTCTTGACTTATGGCTTGCTTTACAAATTTTTGATCAGCTAATTGTTTTTCAATTACAATTTGTTTTAGCTCATTCGTATATTTTTCCATATCCTCTCCTTTATTCTGGTTTCGTATCATTTTGACTATATAGTAGCTCGTTTGTTTTGTCATACTGTTTTTCACCGGAATAATATCAGAAATTTCGTTATTTTTTAGTTTGAAAGCTGCTTCTTTCATCTCTTCTGGTACAGACGCTGTATGTGAATGAAATTTTACTTTCCCTTCAGTTGAAGTTGAGTTTTGATCGCTTGCTTTTTTCTTCACTAACTCCGAAAAATCTTCTCCCTCCTCTAACGCTTGTTTCACTTTTTTTGCGTCCTCTTCATCTTTTAATTTGATTTGCTGGACCTCTACTTCTGGATGGAACGTTTTCCATATATCTTTTAATTTCTCTTGATTTACTTCTACCTTGGATTCCAAGCCCTTTTTAAAGGCTAGCTGTTGCTTTATTTTCTGCCGTAATTCTGCTTCAGTATTTCCAGACTTTGCCAATTGAGAATCGAATGATTTTCCGGCTTGTTCTTTGATTTTATCAAACTCTTTTTTAATATCCTCCTTAGATATTTCCTTTCCATATTTATTTTCATATATTCGTTCAATGACCATCTGCTGAATAGCCGAATCCGCTCCTCTGATCTTTTTTAGTTGATCAGTGATTTCTTTCTGTGTTATCGTACCACCTTTAAACGTTACTGCCGGGTGTTTTTCGTTGCTTTTAGAACAAGCAGAAAATAAAAGTAATCCTACTGACATAGTTATTAATGTAATTACTTTTCGCATCTTCACATATCCTCCATTTTTCTATCTTAGTGTGCGGATTCTCTCAGTTAATTATGAATGGTGATAACCAAGTGCATCCCTTTACTTAAAGAAGTCCTGGTTCTCCTGTTTGAACCGGGACTCCTTTAACCATTACCTATAGATGAAAAATAAATTTATCACGGTGATTTCTTTTCGTGTGACTCTTTGGATTTTGATTCCTCCCCCTTCTCCTGACCTTTATTTGATTCTTGTGTTTTAGGTAGCTGTAATTTAGGCGGCTGTTTCCTTGGAATCGGTTTCTGCGACGATTGTTCGGTACTGAATTTATTTTTTTGCTTCTGCTCGATTTTCTGTGATTTTTCTGGATTTTTTTTTGAAGTTCCGGATCCACATGCTGCTAAACTGATCATTGACAATGCTCCTACTACTACCAAAACAATTTTTTTCATAAAATCCACTTCCAATCTATTTTTTTTTGTCCTTGACACACCTTTAATTTAAGTGATTGGAAAGAATAATCTTGTTTTATTACAT
>NZ_JALAHI010000096.1 GCF_022711995.1 Enterococcus sp. | reverse complement strand
AATTTCAAAAAAATATTGCTTTTTTAATAATTATTAATTAAAATCTAATCTAACTTCAGAAATGAATGATTATTCTGAAAATTAAAATAATTAAGGGGTAGAACAGGATGAAAAATAAATGGGCCTATGGATTGGTTGCAGTGTGCGGCTTAGCATTAGCAGGTTGTACCACTGGTGGTTCAACTAGCTCAAGCAGTGGATCTGCTAGCGGTGAAAGCAAAACGGAACAGGTATTCAATGTTGTGGTTCAACAAGAAATGCCAAGTGCCGATTTGTCCCTTGCAACAGACACAATCAGTTTCAGTGCATTAAACAATGTCTATGAGGGGTTGTACCGCTTAGACGCTGACAGTAAACCGCAACCAGCTGGAGCAGCAGAAGAAGCGGAAGTCAGTGAAGATGGATTGACCTATAAAATCAAACTGCGTGAGGATGCAAAATGGTCTAACGGGAAGGCAGTAACGGCAGCTGACTATGTCTATGGTTGGCAACGAACAGTCAAACCTGAAACTGCTTCCGAGTATGCTTACTTGTACGCCCCAGTAAAAAATGCGGAAGCCATCACAGCTGGAGAGAAAGATCCGTCTGAACTAGGGATCAAAGCAGTTGGCGACTATGAGCTAGAGATCACGTTAGATAAAGCCACACCGTACTTTGATTATTTGCTGGCGTTTCCTTCGTTCTTCCCACAAAGTCAAGCTGTTGTAGAGGAACATGGAGATAAATATGCAACAACCAGTGATAATGCTGTTTATAATGGACCTTTCGTTCTGACTGGGTTTGATGGACCAGGAACTGATACCGAGTGGGCCTACGAAAAGAATGACCAATATTGGGATAAAGACACAGTAAAATTAAAAACCATCAATGTGAGTGTCGTTAAAGAATCGGCGACAGCATTGAACTTGTTCCAAGATGGCCAAGCAGATGATGTCATTCTTACAGGAGAACTTGCGCAACAAATGGCCAATGACGAAGCATTTGTTTCTCAACCAGAAGCAACGACTTATTATTTTGAACTCAACCAGCGTGATGAAAAATCGCCATTCCGCAATGAAAACTTGCGTAAAGCAATTTCTTATGCCATCGATCGTGATGCTTTAGTGACATCGATCCTAGGTGACGGCTCGATTGCTTCGACAGGACTAGTGCCAGAAGGCATGACCTTTAGCCCATCAGACAATACGGACTTTACTAAGTCAGCAGGCAGTGTCTTAGAATATGATGAAGCGAAAGCCAAAGAGCATTGGGAAAAAGCCAAAAAAGAATTAGGCATCGATTCGCTGGAATTTGATATCTTAGCATCGGATACAGACTCTACGAAGAAAATCATTGAATACGTTCAAGATACATTGCAAAAAACATTGGATGGGTTGACAGTCAATTTAAGCCCAGTACCATTCTCTGTTCGTTTGGATCGTTCCAACGCGGGAGACTTTGACATGTTGATGGGCGGATGGGGTGCTGACTATGCAGATGCAAGCAGCTTTACTGACCTGTTTACGACGGGGAACTCCTATAACCGTGGTCAATGGAGCAACAAAGAGTACGATGATTTGATCAAGTCTGCCAGCACGACAAACGTCAATGACCCAGAAAAACGTTGGGAAGACTTAGTAAATGCAGAAAAACTAATCATGAGTGAACAAGGAGTCATCCCAGTTTACCAAAAAGCAGAAGCGCATTTACGTGCACTAAATGTCAAAGGTGTCGTTGCTCATGCAGCAGGCGCACAATACGATTACAAGTGGACATCGATTGAGTAATCGGAAGAATTAGCGGCTGGAATAAGTGATGTAAGAGGACCATTTCCGAGAGATAGCTAAAGTAATAGGCATAACAAAAATGGAGAAGCTGCTGCTTCTCCAATCTGCCTATTGCTTGGCCGCTATTCAATTGGTCGGGGCATTCCTCTTTGAATCTTGTCTCAGCCGACTTTTTTTCTAAAGCAGAAAGGCAGTCGACAAAAGACACGAAACGATAGGTTGCTAAATTAAAGAATATTGATCAATAAAAAGAGCAAAGAAAGCAGTAGTAAAAAGATTCCTGGCCATAGCCAAAAGCCATAGCTTTGTTTGCCGACATCGGAGAGCTTGAGATAATCGGTTTTATTTCTGGAAAAAGCTTTTTTCATTGAATATTGAAAGTGGTCAAAGAAGCCAGAGGCAAAGACCCAAAGAAACCCGCCGATGATCAAAAAGAATAAGGCCCAAAGAAACAGCGCATCCGATAAGGCTGCGAGAGTCAAGTCTTTTTTGAAAAACAACCAGCCAATAGAAGCGAAGGTACATACGAGGGCAATCAGCCCACTACTTTTTTTAATCCGCATATTTGACTCCTTTTTAATGATTCGTACTACTTAATTTACATAATTATTGATGAGAAGTCAAAATACCTAGGAGGAAGACGCGTGAACGGTTTTTTGAAGTATTTATTGAAACGGATATTCTATATGGTGTTGACCTTATGGTTGATTGCCACGATCACATTTTTCTTGATGCAATTTTTGCCTGGGACACCTTATAGCAATGCAGAAAAACTGAGTCCCGAACAGATTGCTTTATTGAATGAACAAGCAGGGCTAGACAAACCGATGATTACTCAATATGGTTTGTATTTAACGAATTTGCTAAAAGGCAACTTTGGGATCTCATTCCAATTCAAAAATCAACCAGTAGCCAATCTGCTATCTGGTCGAATTGGCCCATCGTTACAATTGGGTCTGCAGGCCATTATTTTTGGGACTTTTTTCGGTATCATTTTAGGAACGATCTCCGCGATGAAACAAAATACCTGGGTAGATACGTCATCAACGTTAGTGGCCATCTTGGGGCGTTCGATCCCGAACTTTGTCTTTGCTGTCTTGCTGCAATACGTTTTTGCTATTAAGTTAGGCATCTTGCCAATCGCCAAATGGGAAACTTTTGCTAGTACGATCTTACCAACGGTTGCATTAGCTATGTCGCCATTGGCAGACTCTGCTCGTTTTATCCGAACCGAGATGGTCGAGGTCCTCCACAGTGATTATGTGGAATTGGCTCGGGCTAAAGGATTGAGTCGTTGGGAGATTGCTTTCAAACATGGCTTGCGGAACAGTTTGATCCCGCTGCTCACCTTATTAGGACCGCTAGCGGTGGGACTGATGACCGGATCACTGGTTGTGGAAAATATTTTTGCCATTCCAGGAATCGGTGAACAATTCGTAAAATCGATCATGACAAATGATTATCCAACGATTATGGCGGTCACGATTTTGTATTCTGCGATGTTAGTGTTTGTGATTTTAATCGTCGATATTTTGTATGGGATCGTTGATCCACGTATCCGTGTATCAGAAGGGAGTCGTGGCTAATGGAAGAGAAACTGAACCAGCAAGTAGCTGCCATCGATGCAGCAAAATTTCAGCCGTTACAAAAAAATACCAGAGAAGAACGAGAAGCAATCGCTGCTCCCTCCCTCACTTTTTTTCAAGATTCATGGCGTCGTCTAAAGAAAAACAAAGCGGCGGTCTTTTCGATCGGATTGTTGCTGCTCATTATTGCAATCTCGATCATTACGATCTTTGTTTCTCCCCATGATCCTACTGCGCAAAATGTGAAGTTTACCAATCTGCCGCCGAAAATTCCCGGACTGAATCTTCCCGGATTAAACGGGTATGCAATGGTCGGTGGGGAATTGGTTGATAAGTATGCGGCTGCCAAGGTTCCAGAAGGCACCTACTATCTACTAGGAACCGACGGACTAGGTCGGGATTTGTTGAGCCGTTTATTTGTTGGAACGAGAATCTCGCTATTGATTGCTTTTATTGCCGCTTTGTTGGATATCATCTTTGGTGTGACCTATGGCTTGATTTCCGGTTTATTAGGGGGCCGGGTAGATAATATCATGCAGCGTTTCTTAGAGATCCTTTCTGGGATCCCTAATCTAGTGGTAATGATTTTGATGCTGGTTGTCTTCAAACCTGGGATCTTTTCGATCGTGGCTGCGATGGCTATCACCAACTGGATTCCCATGGCTCGGATCGTTCGGGCGCAAACCATGAAATTAAAAGACCAAGAGTTTGTGCTAGCTGCCACGACATTAGGGGAGAGTCGTATCAAGATTGCGATGAAGCATATCTTGCCGAATATTTCCAGTGTGATTATTGTGCAAATGATGTTCAGTATCCCATCAGCGATTTTCTTCGAGGCATTTCTAAGCTTCATTGGGCTAGGCTTAAAGCCGCCTTCAGCATCGCTAGGGATGTTATTGAGTGATGGGTACAAGACCTTTTTATTCTTGCCTTACCAAATGTGGGTACCAGCAGTTACGTTGTCGGTCATTATGATCGGATTCAACTTACTTGCTGACGGGCTCCGTGATGCCTTTGATCCGAAAATGAAAGAGTGATTGCGATGGAAAAAGTATTAGAAGTAAAAAATTTAGAGATCTCCTTTGATACCTTTGCAGGGAAGGTCCAAGCGATCCGCGATGTCAGTTTCGATCTATACAAAGGCGAAACACTGGCGATCGTTGGCGAATCCGGTAGTGGGAAATCTGTAACTACCCGTAGCATCATGGGATTATTAGCTAGTAATGCCAATGTAGACAATGGACAGATCCTATTCAATGGAACGGATATTCTTAAAAAATCGGAGAAAGAATTGCAAAAGATTCGCGGCAAAGAAATTGCGATGATCTTCCAAGATCCCATGACTTCTCTGGATCCGACGATGCCCATTGGCAAACAAGTGGCTGAATCTTTGATGAAACATAACAAACTTAGTAAAAAAGAAGGACTCAGACAAGCTTTGGATCTTTTGAATCTAGTAGGGATTCCGAATGCTGAAAAGCGTTTGAAAAACTACCCCCATCAATTTTCTGGGGGACAACGGCAACGGATCGTTATTGCCATCGCATTGATCTGCTACCCGCAGATTTTGATTGCAGATGAGCCAACTACGGCACTGGATGTAACGATTCAAGCACAAATCCTTGAGTTGTTGAAAGACATCCAGCAGAAAATCAATTCATCGATCATTTTCATTACCCACGATTTAGGGGTAGTGGCAAATGTGGCAGATCGGGTAGCCGTCATGTATGGCGGCAAGATCGTAGAGGTGGGAACAGCAGAAGAAATATTCTACAATCCACAGCATCCTTACACTTGGGGGCTGTTAGGTTCCATGCCTACTTTGGAAGGGACAGGCGATCGTCTTTATGCGATTCCTGGCTCCCCACCGGATTTGTTGGATCCGCCGACTGGGGATGCTTTTTATCCTAGAAATGAGTTTGCTTTGCAGATCGATGCTGAGCAGCAACCACCATTCTTTGCTGTTTCACCGACCCATCAAGCAGCCACATGGCTTTTAGCTCCGCAAGCACCGAAAGTGACCCCTCCGGATGAAATCTTGATTCGTTGGAAAAAATTCCAAGAAAAAACTAGACAGGCATCTGTATAAAGGAGGAGAACCCATTGGAGAAAGTGTTGCTTGAAGTAAAGAACTTAAAACAATATTTTAATGTCGGCCGCAAAGACGAAGTCAAGGCGGTAGATGATATCTCCTTTCAGATCTATGAAGGAGAAACCTTTGGACTTGTAGGTGAGTCCGGCAGTGGGAAGTCAACGACTGGTCGAACGGTCATTCGTCTGAATCATCCCACAGCAGGAGAAATCTTGTTTGATGGACAAGATGTCATGAAAATCAAAGGAAAAAAAGAGTTAGCCGATTTTCGCCGCGACGTGCAAATGGTTTTCCAAGATCCTTATGCGTCATTGAATCCTCGTATGAAAGTACGCGACATCATTGCAGAAGGAATCGATATCAACGGATTGGCAAAAAGCGAACAGGAACGCAATCAGCGGGTGGATGATCTGCTGAAAACCGTAGGCTTAAACCCAAGCCATGGTACCCGCTATCCCCACGAGTTTTCCGGAGGTCAGCGGCAGCGGATCGGAATTGCCCGCGCATTAGCGGTAGATCCTAAGTTCATCATCTGTGATGAGCCGATTTCCGCACTAGATGTTTCGATTCAGGCCCAAATCGTCAATTTGCTGCAAGACTTGCAGCAAGAACATAAATTGACTTATTTATTCATTGCCCATGACTTATCAATGGTCAAACATATCAGCGATCGCATTGGCGTGATGCATAACGGCAAACTTTTGGAAGTAGGGTCTAGTGATGAAATTTATCATTATGGTGTTCATCCCTACACAGAAAGTCTCTTATCTGCGATTCCTCTGCCAGATCCCGATCATGAACGGGATCGCAAGCGTATCAAATATGTCAGTGAACCCACAGATGACAAACCGAGAGCGATGGAAGAAATCGCAGCAGGGCATTTTATTTATGCCACTAAGGAAGAAGCGGTCCAGTATCAGAAAAAATTAGCACAAAAAAAGGGGTAGACCTGTTTAGGGGGGAGATGAAACTGAGTGTTTTAAAAGCCTACAAATTTCGGATCTATCCTACAGAAGAACAAAAGCAGTTCTTTATCCAAACCTTTGGCTGTGTGCGTTTTACCTATAATCAATTGCTAAAAGCAAAGATGGAAGAACTTTCTACAAATGTAGAAAAAGAAAAACTGACACCAGCGAAACTAAAAAAAGACTATCCTTTTTTAAAAGAAACCGACAGTTTGGCACTGGCCAATGCTCAGCGCAACTTGGAACGGGCTTTTCGCAACTATTTTCAAAAGAGAGCTGGCTTTCCCAAACTGAAAACGAAAAAAAACCTCTGGCAGTCCTATACTACTAATAATCAGCAGCACACCATTTATTTGGTGGATGATCAGTTGAAGCTGCCTAAATTGAAATCCTTCGTTGCGGTGAAGCGGCATCGACCCATCAATGGTCAGATTAAATCGGCGACGATTTCTGCGAGAAACAATACGGAATTTTATATTTCAATTCTTTGTATCGAAGAGATTCAGCCATTGCCTAAGAGCCAGCGGAAGATCGCCTTGGTCTATCATCCAGAAGTGCTGGTAGAAGCTAACACCCAGTTGCCTTTTATCAGTGCCAATGCCATCAAGTCCCAACAAAAACTGGCGCGTGCTGAGCGGAAATTGAATGTGAAGGCCAAAGCGGTCAAACGAAAGAAAATGGTCCTGAGTCATGCCCGCAATTACCAAAAGCAAAAAGAAAAAGTGCGGCAACTGTACCGGAGGCAGCACGATCAAAAAAAAGAGTTTATTGATCAAGTGACCTTTCATCTAGTCAAGCAATACGACACGATTTTTTTGGAACGATTGATCGACGAAGCTGAACACACAGGAAATTTTTCTGTTAGCGATTGGCATCAATTTATTCGTAAAATCACCTACAAAGCAGAGTGGTACGGCAAAGAAGTCCGCTTTATTTCTT
Organism: Enterococcus sp.; assembly: GCF_022711995.1. Lineage (GTDB taxonomy): Bacteria > Bacillota > Bacilli > Lactobacillales > Enterococcaceae > Enterococcus_D. The sequence continues at coordinate 7,295 of NZ_JALAHI010000096.1, read as the reverse complement.
TGTCTGCTGATTGCCAGAAAATGGCACAAATGCTGCAGATGATCAATAATGAGATGAACTGGGAGGAGCGCCAGGGATCGCCTAGGGGATAGAAAAAATCTTGGGATTTTTGTTTCTAGGAATTCTGCTCACTAATTATGATCAACCAGCGAAGAGGCTGTGATAGCAGACGAAAAAAATAAACGATACACGAAACAGCACACAGGAGCTTGTTCGTCTATCGTTTCGGTTTTTGGATGTCTATGTTGCAGCCTCTTTGCACCGTCTACATTTTGTCCCCCAGAACATCTGCATTCAATTCATAGATTTTTGAAGGCCGGCCAATACCGACGGGCTTCTCACCAATTTCGGTGAAATACTGCAGCATGGCTTTTTTGAAATTTGAATGATCAATCAATTTAAAGTCGATGCCCAGAAATTTAGCGAAGACTTTGCGGGCTTCGGTGATGGTGAAGCTTTCCCCGAGTACCAATAGGACTTGGGGTTCGTGTTCCATCTTATTAGCCACTCGTTCAAATGCTTTCAAAATGATCGCACTATGGTCAAAGGCCAATGTATCCTTACCGACAGATTCTCCCGAGACTAGATCCAGAATAATCTCGACATCGCCACTGGATAAGAAGATTTGATTGGCTTTTCTCTCTAATGAAAACCAGCGGACTTGATTGGCGTCATCCCCAGCGCTTAAAGGCTCTTCGCCGATAAACGCAAGATAGCTGACGGTGATTACCCAGCCTCGAGGGTCTCTTCCCGGCGTACTGAAAGTATGGAGCTGTTCAATATTTTGTTTTGAAATCGTTACCCCGATCTCTTCTTGGGTTTCGCGAATCACGCTTTGACCTGTTGATTCATTCGGATTGACGAAACCGCCAGGTAAAGCCCAAGAATTACGAAAAGGATGCCCCTTTCGCTGAATCAGTGCAATCTTCAGTTCTTCCTCTTCTTTGTTGTAACACATCAAAACCATATCGACTGTCACAGACGGTTTTTCGTATTTTGGCTGGTCTTGGCTGCGATACCAAGATAAAAATTCTGCTTCCGAAGCTTTTTTTTCATAATACTCTTTTTCTGCTGTTTTTGAGGTGAATTCGTTCATTCCGGTCTCCTACTCTTGATATGATGAAATAATGACGATGAATTAGTTAAAAAAATAGGGAAAAATCAGATTGATAAAAAAGAGTGCTAAATAAAAGAAAGCTGCTTTTTGTGTGTGCTTCATGGCTAAATACCCCCAGATAGCAATCCATAGTAGAAATCCATAACGAAGCAATGACGTAATGATCACAAAGAAGCTCGCTAGATTTTGCCCATTAAAATAGCCGTAAAAATACAAAAAAAAACTAGAAAAAATCAAATCGATGAACGATAAAACAGCTAAGATCATAAAGCGTTGCTGTTGTTTTTTCAAGCGGAAAATCCTCTCTTTCAATCGTTCTTTTCTATTATAACAAAAAAACAGTCCATAAACCAAAAGGAGCAGATCGTAAAATTATTTCGCCAATTTGAGGAAAAGAAAAAAGGAAAAACTCCTAGAAAATTATGGTATACTACCTTAGTATACACTTTACAGGTGAAAAGGAGGACGTACGCCCATGGCTGAAAAAGAAACATTTTATATTACGACGCCAATCTATTATCCAAGCGGCAAGTTGCATATCGGAAATTCTTACACAACGATAGCTTGCGACGCAGTAGCACGTTACAAACGTCTAATGGGCTTTGATGTGTTTTATCTGACGGGTGTTGATGAACACGGTCAAAAAATTGAAAAAAAAGCGGAAGAACTAGGTGTTGATCCACAAGAATATGTAGATAAAATGGCAGCCGATGTCAAAAAATTGTGGAAAACATTGGATATCAGCTACGACAAATTTATCCGGACAACGGATGGTTACCACAAAAAAGCTGTCCAAAAAATCTTTCAGCAATTATTGGATCAAGGAGATATCTACCTTGGTGAATACGAAGGTTGGTACTCTGTCTCTGATGAAGAATACTTCACAGAAACGCAACTGGCAGAAGTTTATCGTGATGAAGAAGGACATGTGATCGGCGGGAAAGCGCCGAGTGGTCACGAAGTGGAATTAGTCAAAGAGTCTTCGTACTTCTTCCGCATGAGCAAATATGCAGATCGTCTGGTGCAATATTATGATGAGCACCCAGAATTTATTCAGCCAGAATCTCGTAAGAATGAAATGATCAATAATTTCATTAAACCAGGATTAGAAGATTTAGCCGTCTCCAGAACAACTTTCAAGTGGGGGATTCCCGTAACGGCAAGTCCGGAACACGTGGTCTATGTCTGGATCGATGCGTTATCAAACTATATCACAGCGCTAGGCTATGGTTCCGATGACGATTCATTGTTCCAAAAATACTGGCCGGCAGATGTTCATATGGTTGGAAAAGAAATCGTGCGTTTCCATACGATCTACTGGCCAATCATGTTGATGGCATTAGATTTGCCATTGCCTAAAAAAATCTTTGGTCATGGTTGGCTGATGATGAAAGACGGCAAAATGTCGAAATCTAAAGGCAATGTCGTTTATCCAGAGATGCTTGTTGAGCGCTATAGCTTAGATGCGTTGCGTTACTATTTACTGCGGGCAGTACCTTTTGGTAGTGATGGCGTCTTTACACCGGAAGACTTTGTTTCTCGGGTGAATTATGATTTAGCCAATGACTTAGGTAATCTTTTAAACCGGACCATTGCCATGATCAATAAGTATTGTGAAGGCATCGTTCCTAAGTATGCTTCAAAAGTAACCCCTTACGATAGTGAGTTGTCGACAACGGCAGCCAATGTCGTAGGCCGCTACCATGAAGCCATGGATAAAATGGAATTCAGTACCGCTTTGTCGGAAGTATGGGCGTTGATTTCTCGGGCCAACAAATACATCGATGAAACACAACCATGGGTATTGGCTAAAGATCCTGAGAAAAAAGCAGAGTTAGACAGTGTGATGGTCCATCTTGCAGAAAGCTTGCGGATCGTAGCGATCTTGTTGCAACCGATCATGACCGAAACACCGGCGAATATTTTCCATCAGTTAGGCTTAACTTCAGAAGCCATGGACTTGAAAGACTTACGCTTCGGCGAATTTCCTAGTGATACCAAAGTGGTTGCCAAAGGAACGCCAATCTTCCCTCGTTTGGAATTAGAGACAGAAGTCACTTATATCCAGAAGAAAATGGCAGAAGGTACCCAAAGCACTGAGGAAACGGTCAAATGGAATCCAGAAGAAACCATCTTGGCTTCTGAAAAACCAGAAATCAAATACGATGATTTTGATAAGATCGAGTTAAAAGTAGCGGAAGTCATCGACTGTCAAAAAGTCAAAGGAGCAGATAAACTGCTGCAATTCCGCTTAGCTGCTGGGGATGATCAAGACCGACAAATCTTGTCAGGAATCGCTGAATTTTACCCAGAACCACAAGATTTGATTGGCAAGAAAGTTGTGATCGTAGCGAATCTGAAACCACGCAAAATGCGGGGCCAAGTCAGTCAAGGTATGATCCTTTCTGCGGAAGATACCGAAGGACGGTTAAAAATCGTTGAAGCGCCAAAGGGAATGCCTAACGGTTCGATCATCGCTTAAACGAGACCGAATTTAATAATTTCTGTTCTTTTTTCAGAAAATGAAATTGCAACTGACGGAAACATTTTGTATAATGGTCTTTATTGATATGATCATGAGGGAGTAACTGGCAGCTTTTTGCTGCGGCAACATCACCATCCTGAAAGAAATTTCTGGTGTTGTCTTAAATAGTGAGACTCGTGTATGTGCTTTAGTGCATACATGAGTCTATTTTTTTTCATTTCATGTACAATAAAATAGAAAGTAGCTAAAAGGAGGAAAAATATGTCTGAAGAGAGTAAAAAGGAGCAGCTCACCCATGCTTTTTATGCACAAGACGCTGAGACTGTTCTGAAGGAACTGCAGACTGATACCAATGGTTTGACAAATGAGGAAGCCAAAAGTCGTCTTTCGCAATATGGCGCCAATGAATTAGAAGAAGGCAAGAAGAAATCGATGGTGCAAAAATTCTTTGAACAATTCAAAGATTTGATGATCATCGTCTTGTTGGCCGCTGCGATCATTTCTGCCGCCGTATCACATGAAATCGTCGATTCAATCATTATTTTGGCTGTTGTTATTATCAATGCGATCATGGGTGTGGTTCAAGAAGCGAAAGCAGAACAAGCCATCGAAGCATTGCGGGAAATGTCGACACCAAATGCCAATGTGTTACGAAATGGACATCCAGTGACCATCAAAAGTGATGAACTGGTTCCTGGAGACGTTGTCTTATTAGAAGCTGGGGATGTAGTACCGGCTGATCTGCGCTTGTTAGAAGCTAGCTCTTTGAAAATCGAAGAAGCGGCATTGACGGGTGAATCGGTACCGGTAGAAAAAGAATTGACTGTGATCGATGCAACAGATGTCGGAATCGGTGATCGTGTCAATATGGCTTACTCCAACAGTAATGTGACCTATGGCCGAGGCAAAGGGGTCGTTGTCAATACAGGGATGGCGACAGAAGTCGGTAAGATCGCTGGTATGTTGGCAAGAGCCGAAGAAACAGAAACACCGTTGAAACGTAACTTGAATGAACTGGGTAAATTCTTGACGATTGCCATCATCGTGATCGCTGTGATTATGTTCTTTGTGGGGACCATTTTCAATAATACTTCTTGGGTCGATATGTTGTTGACATCCATCTCCCTTGCGGTTGCGGCGATTCCAGAAGGACTGCCAGCGATCGTAACGATCATCTTAGCACTAGGCACGCAAGTCATGGCCAAACGAAACGCTGTTATTCGTAAATTGCCGGCAGTAGAAACATTGGGTGCAACAGATATCATCGCATCAGATAAGACAGGTACATTGACACTAAACCAAATGACAGTTGAAAAACTTTATGTCAATGACAAGCAGCATGCTGCTTCCGAAGACATTCCATTGGATACAATGGCGCTGAAAGTCATGAACTTCGCGAATGATACTAAATTCGGTGAAGAAGGCAACTTGATTGGTGATCCGACTGAAACTGCACTTGTGCAATTTGGGATGGATCAAGGCTTCCACGTGAAAGATCAAGTAAGTGCAGAACCTCGGGTAGCGGATCTGCCATTTGATTCGGACCGTAAATTGATGAGTACCATCCATGAACAAGCAGATGGTCGCTTCTTAGTTGCAGTGAAAGGTGCACCAGATGTCTTATTGGGCCGGGCTTCAAAAGTCTTGTTGAACGGACAAGAAGTACCAATGACTGATGAAGAAAAACAAAAAATCTTGTTCAACAATACAGATATGGCCAAACAAGCCCTACGTGTTTTGGGAATGGCCTACAAGTATGTCGATGCAGTACCAGAAAATTTGGAATCAGAAATCGTAGAAAACGATCTAGTCTTTGCTGGTTTGGTAGGGATGATCGACCCTGAACGGGCTGAAGCAGCCGATGCTGTACGAGTCGCTAAAGAAGCTGGGATTCGTCCAATCATGATCACAGGAGACCACCGAGACACCGCTGAAGCAATTGCTGGTCGTCTAGGTATCATCAAACCTGGTGATGATGCAGCAGTATTGACTGGGGCGGAATTGAACAAAATGAGCGATGAAGAGTTTGCTCAAAAAGTGACCCATTATTCGGTTTATGCACGGGTTTCACCTGAACATAAAGTTCGGATCGTGAAAGCGTGGCAGCAGGAAGGCAAAGTCGTCGCTATGACCGGTGACGGAGTCAATGATGCGCCTGCATTGAAACAAGCCGATATCGGTGTAGGTATGGGGATCACCGGGACTGAAGTATCTAAAGGTGCTTCAGATATGGTTCTGGCTGATGACAACTTCGCAACGATCGTGGTGGCTGTTGAAGAAGGACGAAAAGTTTTCTCAAACATCCAAAAAGCGATCCAATATTTATTAGCGGCTAACTTAGGTGAAGTGTTGACATTGTTCTTAGCTACCTTATGGGGCTGGGATACACTGTTGCCGATCCATCTATTGTGGATCAACCTTGTAACAGATACGTTCCCTGCGATTGCTTTAGGAATGGAACCAGCAGAAAAAGGGCTGATGAAACATGCCCCTCGTGGCCGGAATTCAAACTTCTTCTCCGGCGGTGTCATGAGCAGTATCATTTATCAAGGAATCTTGGAAGCTGCAACGGTCTTGTTCGTCTACTGGTCGGCGATCCAATGGCCGGTTCACGATACCTATGATGCAATCCATGCAGATGCATTGACGATGGCGTTTGCGACATTAGGATTGATGCAACTATTCCATGCCTTTAACGTTAAATCTGTTTACCAATCATTGTTCAAAGTGGGGCCTTTCCGCAACAAAGCCTTTAACTGGGCAATCTTGCTCTCCTTTGCACTGATGATGGTGATCATTGTCGTTCCTGGATTAAATGATATCTTCCGAGTGGCTCATTTAGATCTGTATCAATGGGGAATCGTCCTAGGTGCATCCTTTGCGATCATTCCGATCGTTGAGATCGTTAAAGCTGTCCAACGGGCAATGGGCAAAAAATAAAAAATGAAGATAGGTGTTGAACTGAATCTGTAGGGAAGGTTTGACATTTCTCGAGGAATAGGACTTATTGGATCCTGATAGGGCTCCAGTAAGTCCTATTCTGTTTGTCAAAACCTGTAGACTGCCTCTCTGTGTAAGCTTACTGAAGCGGCATGCTTGAGGAGCGACCAGCGTTTCCTTTTGTCATCCTTTTCATTTCTGACAATACACGGTAAAATAAAAGATAGTTAAAAAGAAAGTAGGGGATTGAAACATGCGACCGAATTTAGGTTTTTATGTACAAACAATCAATGACTTAGTAAAAGAAACAGAAACAATCGGAGAAACAATGCATCCGAACTATGAAGAGATTCGTCAAGCGCTGGATGACAAGAAGGAATCAGAATTATCACCAGAGCGTCTGGAAGCAATCGGAGCGACCTTTAAGAAAGGAACGGACAAATACCGGTTGATGTTGGAACAAATCTCTAAATTGCGTCCGCCAGCAAATGTCATGGGAATCCACAAGAAATTTGAACGGGCGTATATGAAATATGTCGCAGGGTGTGAAGAAATGACTTTAAGCCTTGCTGATGGGATCGATCGGGAAGCTTTCGATGCTGCCGAAAAGAAACAAGACGAAGCGACGGATGAAATCTCGTTTGCAATTCAGCGGATGACTGCCCTCTTGTTAAAAAAATGATAAATTTTGTTAGTTAAACAAGAGTTATTTAATTTAAATGTTATGTTATTCTTATGTAAAATGATTCGGTT
>NZ_JALAHI010000095.1 GCF_022711995.1 Enterococcus sp. | reverse complement strand
TTAGTATCAGGGTTTCAAGTATGTTAGAAAATGTATATTCCTGTATAATTATGATGGTTGATAACTGAGTAAACTAATAAATCATCAAGGAGGGACATTCGTGAAGTTAAGAAAATATCGTGAATCAGATTGTGAAGCAATCGTTTGTTTGTTTTATGATACTGTCCACAATATCAATATTCGTGACTACTCTGAGACTCAGCTTAATGTTTGGGCACCTAAATCGGCTGACTTTAAAGGTTGGAATAAGTCACTTTTAGAGAGCCAAACATTCCTAGCTGAGATAGAAAATGTTGTAGTTGGGTTTGGAAATATCGATTCTACAGGATATCTTGACTGTTTGTATGTACATAAAAACCATCAGGGGGAAGGTATAGCTACTGCACTTTGTGACGCATTAGAAGCAACCACAAGCGGTGTAATTACTACTCACTCCTCGATAACCGCCAAACCTTTTTTTGAGAACAGAAGCTACAAGTCTGTGAGAAAACAGGTCGTTGAACGTCAAGGCGTAGCTTTAATTAATCACGTTATGGAGAAGAACCAAGTTATTTGAAAAGAGGGTAATAGTCTAACTTTGTCTGATATTTAGATTTCTACATAAGGAGTTGTCTGAATATGGGTTCATTTAAACATATATCTGATTTTAAGCGTGTTAAAGAAATACCGTATAACAATAAGGTTGGGTAAAATTCTTCAAGTAACTGATCAAGATCCTTTTCATTCATTTTTCCTCTCCTTTATCTAAGAAACGCACAAAAAGCCAAAAGGTTACAAAGAACTTACCTAAAATATCAAATCGATAATCCTACTATAGAAATCTCTGGCGAAGCAAATCAAGCATTCGTTTTAGAAAATCATCTTCTGATTCTTTAAAACAGCTCTTCACTCATAGCTGGCCATGATCTTTTTGATACAGTCTAAATAATCCTTCCGCAATATCTCCGGGGCAATAATTTCCACGTGTTCGCCGAAGCCGAGAAAATAATTAGTCATAAACCGTAACTCTGTCTGATCAAACTTCCCTTCGATCCATGTCCCTGTTTCTCGTTGGCAAAGAGACATATTGGAAAAAGGATGTTTCAAAAAATATTCTTTCCCTGTTTCACTGACCTTAGCCTTGAAGGGAATGTTTCGATAGGTTTGCATTTGCTCTTGGTAAGAATTCAGCAACTCCCCTTTTGCATATAAGGTTTGATAGGTTGTTTCCACCACGATCGATGCCATAAAATCGCAACGATAGGTCCGCCATGCTTCTTTTGCTAAATCGAATGCCGTACAATACCAGTAGCCATCCATTAGAATCAGCCGAGTCGGCAACAGCCGTTTTTGTTGCGAACCGTAGCGTGTATACACCACTGTGATGATCGCATTTGTCAAAATACACTCAAACAACTGCTCCAAATTTTCTGTCGTGGCGATTTGACTGATTCCTTCGTAGTGTACACAATCCAGCATCGTCGCGATTTGCTGCTGTTTTTTCTTTGGAAAAGTGTGCAACAGTTTTTCTTGTAGCTGCCTATAAGTAGCACCAAATGGTGAATCGGTCAGTAAGTTCAACAGTTGTAAGGAATAAAAAATAGCGAAGACTTCTTTTTCGCTAAAATGAATCGGCGGCAGCAATGTATTTTGCAAGACTCGATAACCGCCATAGCGGCCATTCTCGACATATAGTGGCACCCCTAGAGCTTCAAGTTCTTGAATATCACGAAGTGCTGTGCTTTTTGAAATCCCAAAGGTCGCCATCAATTCTTTTAAATGAAAGACCTTCTTTTCATTGATATAAAACATTTCTTGTTGGATTCTTTCTGTTTTTTTCATATTCTCCTCCAAAGGTGTCATGAAATGAAACCATTAACTGCTACAGTTAGTTTATCATAGCGAAAAGGAGAAGTTATTATGGCATCAATTGATTTAGCACTTTTTTTGACCTTAGAAGGAAAAGGAACAGAAGCACTAGCTTTTTACCAGAATGCTTTTAATGGACAACTACTGTTTAAAATGACATTTCAAGAATTTAAAACTCAATTGGCTCCCGACACCGTGATTGAAACTGGCACTGAGCATTGGCTTTCCCATGCGGTACTACAAATAGGTTCGACACAAATGCAGCTGACAGATCAACCAATCGATCCTAAAATTTCTTACCAAAAAGGAAATACCTTGTCATTGAGTGTCATTACGGATACGATCGAAGAAGCACAAACCGTTTACGAGAAATTGAGCCATCACCCATTGAGTAAGCCCTATCAGACACCTATTCAAAATGAATTTGCGGACTTTTATGCTATCTTGCAAGATCCATTTGGTCTGGTCATTCAAATCACCAAAGAAAAAACACTTTCTGATAAGTAGGAGGAAAATCGATGCGTCAGTATCAAACAAAAGCAGAATTGATCCAAACCATTCAAGACACGTTTCAAAAATACATCACCGAATTTGAAGAGATTCCAGAAGAATGGAAACACCAGCACCATGATGAGGTAGATAAAAGCCCCTCTGAAAATTTGTCTTATCAATTAGGGTGGCTCCATCTTCTATTAGACTGGGAAGCCCAAGAAAAAAACGGCGTTGCTGTGCAAACGCCAGCAGCAGGTTATAAGTGGAATCAGTTAGGTGCGCTTTATGAGCAATTCTATCAGCGCTATGGACAGCTTTCCCTAAAAGAACAACAACAGCAGTTGACCCAACTAGTTGATGAACTATGCCAATGGATCAGCACACTATCAGATACCGAACTGTTTGAGCCCGGACAGAGAAAGTGGGCCACGACCAAAGCGCAATGGCCCTTGTATAAATGGATCCACATTAATTCAGTGGCGCCATTCACTAATTTCCGAACAAAAATCAGAAAATGGAAACGGTTGGTGATGGCCTAAAATGCGCCAATCCCAACAGTTGATCACTGCGCTGCTGCGACTTATTGAGGTTGAACCCTGTGCTGTCCTTGACGAAGACCAAAACAAAGCCTATGAAGGCCTGACTTTCGTTGCCAAAAACACGACCTTTCGTAGTCGTCTGGCAAAGAAAACACCAAAGAAAAAAGGCTATTTCGTGGCATTGTGGGAGCATCCTCAAGATAAAAATCAAGCGTATTCGTTAAGTGGCAGCCCAGACAAATTAATAATTACTGTCCTTGATGGCAAACAAAAAGGCCAATTTATCTTCCCAACTTCTGTTCTTGTCGCCAACGGCATCATCAAAACAGCAACAACCGCTGGAAAAATGGCTTTTCGCGTGTATCCACCATGGGTGCAGGACTTAAATCCTATCGCAGCCCAAACACAGCAATGGCAAGCGCCTTACTTTCTCGATTTGTCGCACCCCCTCAAGCAGACTGAGAACCTAGAAAAGTTTTACTTTCAATGAAAAAGGCTTAGAAGTGGGCTGCCCTTCTGAGCCTTCTTCTCTCATTCCGTCTCTAATTTCCTTTATGAACAAAAATCTCATTTTCCCTTTGACAGAACCGAAACTATTTTGTACACTAGATAAAACAATTTAAATATTCTGAAAATTTAGACAAAGGAAGTGATTTAATGACACCTCGTAGAAGAGAAACAATTATTTTATTATTATAGTTGGGACTGTTTGAACATTTATTCAAAGAGTCCCTATTCACATTGCACCAGAAGAACAGAGAATCTTCTTGGGTGGAATGTTTTTTTATACCCTTTTTTAAAGCTTCACTTGTTGAAAATTTTTTTGGTAGCTGCACTGATTTTTTATTGATTGCTATGATCCCTGACACGGCTACGAGAGCGGTGTGAGGATTGCTGGTTGCTTTACGTCAAGATGGAAGGAAAGTCTTAATGAGAACAATAAATACGATTGCCCAATTTGTGAATAAATACCTGATTTATCTAATGGTCCTTTTGATGTTGATTTCCTATCTGTTTCCCCAGCCGTTTTTATGGATTCCTACGCGCACAACGACATTACTCAGCATCATCATGTTTTGTATGGGAATGACGTTAAATGTCACTGCTTTTAAAATGGTGGTGATTCAGCCAAAAGCGTTTCTTTTAGGTTTATTGATCCAATTTACTATCAGTCCCCTTGTTGCCTATGGCTTGGCACAGCTTTTTGGGTTATCTTCCGGACTGATCATCGGTTTTGTCTTACTAGGTTCTGTTTCAGGAGGAACCGCCAGCAATGTGATGACTTTCATCGGCAAGGGAGATGTCGCATTGACAGTCTCTTTGACCACCGTCTCCACACTAATGGCAACGGTCGTGACCCCTTTTCTCGTCTATCTCTTAGCCGGACAGTATACAGAAATTTCTTTTTTCGCCATGCTGCTGTCGGTTTTGCAAATGGTACTGCTGCCGATTCTTTTAGGAATCATCGTCCATAAGCTTATCGCCAACTCTATCGATGCCTGGATGCAGGCTTTTGTTTTAGTCTCTTCCGTCAGTATCCTGCTGATCGTTGCAGGAACCGTGGCAAAAAATGGCACAGTGATCCTGCAATCCGGACTAATCGTCATCTTCCTTGTCTTGTTGCATAACCTTATCGGTTACGGGGCAGGCTATGGTATCAGCCGCTTACTAGGTATCAGTGACCAACAAGCCAAGTCAATCATGTTTCAATTAGGCATGAAAAATACCGGTCTAGCCATCTCTTTAGCCAATGCCCATTTTGCTGCCATTGCCGCTGCTGTTACCCCAGCTGCTGTCGGCATGATCATTCATCAAATCACAGGCCCAATACTAGCGAATATAGTCGCAAAGAAAGAAGGAAAACAATATGAGTCAAAGCATCTTTTTACCAAATTATACGATCGGAACAGACGCTTACGAAAAAGTAAATGACATCGTTAAAAGTTATGGAACAAAGGCTGTTCTGATTGGTGGAAAAACAGCGCTAGCAAAAGCAGAGAATAAAATCAAGACTGCCCTGACGCAAGAAGTATCCGTCATTGACAGTCTTTGGTATGGTGGAAATTCTACCTATGAAAATGTGGCGCGCTTAATGCAGGAAAAAAGTGTCCAAGCATCAGAGGTCTTATTTGCCGTTGGAGGCGGTCGTGTGTGTGATACCGTCAAAGTTGTCGGTGAGAAATTAGCCAAACCCGTCTTCACATTTCCGACGATTGGCTCAAATTGTTCTCCCGTCACAGCTGTGTGCGTCATCTACACCGAAGCAGGCGAAATGCAAGGATTATTCTTTTCTTCAAAACCACCGGTCCATGCCTTTATTGATACAGCCATTATTGCCGCAGCGCCGGATAGTTACCTGTGGGCCGGCATCGGTGACGCCTTATCCAAAGAAATCGAAGCCACTTTTTCTTCCAGAGGAGATCAATTGGATCATACCGATGCATTAGGCATTCAGATCAGCAAAATGTGCACGGAGCGCTTATTGACCTACGGCACGCAAGCGTTGAAAGACAGTGCCGCCAATCGGCCCTCTGATGCCATCCAACAAGTCGTCTCAGATATCATCGTGACCACCGGGTTGGTGTCTGTTTTAGTCATCAATGACTACAATTCTGCCATGGCACATTCGTTTTATTATGGCACGACTGTCCTAGAAAAAATGGAACACTATCTCCATGGCGCTTCCGTCAGCTACGGTGTTCTAGCGTTATTGATGATGGATCAGCAGACCGAACTATTTCAACGGGTCTATGCTTTTATGAAAGAAAATAAGCTGCCGGTCTGTTTGGCTGACATGTGTCTCAATGCTCACTCAGACTTGAAAGCCATTTTAGATAAAGCCATGACCACAAACGACATTATTCATGTACCCTATCCCATCACTCGCGAGATGTTCCAGCAAGCCATTCTCAATGTAGAAGCCTATCATGCCAAGCAAGAAAAACAACAGTACACTACTATTGGATAAAGCTTTCGCATAGCCTTGTCTCAGACTGGTAAGGCTATGCGAAACCAACGTGTTTTTTCATACATATCGATGATCCATGAGAATCAATTCTAGCGTATCAAATAATTTCACTACCTATTTTTTCAAAATGAAGATTTTTCTCGTAAGCTGAGTCACAATAAAATAAATTAAAAGGACAGACAGCACTCAAAACAGAAAAAAACGGTCATAAAAGGGTGAATTCTGACCAAAAAGCGCTATAATGAAATATTCGCTACTCACACAAATCAAGCTAAACAAGCCTCCGCGAGTATTCGCATAACGCCATGTTTCCTGTGAGTACATCGTTGTGCTGGTGCGAAATCCTAACAAACGGCTCCTATCTAAAAATCCGGCTATAAAGACTAAAATACTGCATATGACCCAAAAGATCAGCCATTGAATCGGTGTCTCCATTGCTATTTCCTCCTTTACGATACTCGAAAGATCACCCGACATTTCTTACAGGCATTCTTCTTTTTCTTTGCTAACGATTTAAACTAACTAGTTAAACGAGCGATTTCCTCAAGTTCAATTATACACTTGTTGTCGTATAACATAAGATAGCAAACACTACTAAACAGATTACTAAAAGAGCAGATCGTATAACAATTTCTAGGAACGAACGTTCTCTTCTATCATTTATATTCAAATCCATCCTTGGTCTTTCGCGAAATTGATTGCTTCAATTCTTGAACTTGTACCTGTTTTACTTAGAATTGCTGAGATATAGTTACGTACTGTTCCCTCACTTAAAAAGAGTATCTTTGCGATTTGTTGCGTACTAATTCCTGACTTTAATAAATTTAATACCTCCAATTCTCTTGGAGTAAGAGGATTCTTTTGCGCAATCACTGCCTTAGCCACAAGTTCTGGTGAAAATATGGTATCACCTGCCATGATTGAACGAATATAACGAATCAGTTGGTCACTAGGGGTGTCTTTTAGCATATATCCGTTAACATTATTTTTTAACGCTTGCTGAAAATAGCTATCTCGTGCAAATGTTGTTAAAATCATGATTTTGGTATCCACATTCAACAGTCGTAGTTGGTGAGCAATCTCTAATCCGGATAGATGCGGCATTTCAATATCCAATAAAACTATTTCCGGCTTCAGACGAAGGATATCAGACAGTGCCTCTTCACCATCCATTGCAGAACCGACAACTTCGATATCTGATTCAAGATTTAAAATCATCGCTAATGCCGTGTTTAGTAACTCTTGATCTTCTGCTAAATATAATTTAATCATTTGTTTGCTCCTTAGGTAAGTAAACGAGAATCTCTGTGCCCTGAGTACCATTGATCTCGATCTTGCCATTTTTCATTTGAACCCGTTGTCTCATCCCAGAAAGACCATATGATCCCTCCTTTACTTGTAAAAAACCTTGGCCGTTATCTTTTATCGTCACAAAATAGTCTGCTTCGTCTTCTTCAAAAGTGATGGTTGCCAAACTCGCCTGACTATGGCGGATCATATTTGTAGCTGCTTCTTTGATGACCGCTGAGAGGGTATTTTGAACACTGATTGGCCAATTCACGGCATTTTCTTCATTAATCGTTTGCAAGCGAATTTTGGCAACAGCTAAATTTTTTTCCTCTTCCAACATCATTTTGGCAATCGTCCGCTCCTGTAAATTTGCGACGATCCCTCGAACTAAAGTTAAGTTGGCACGAGATGTTTCTGCGATGTCTTGTAATTCTTTTTCTGCTTTAAGCAAATCAATCGACGCCAATTTCTTTGCCAGTTCTGCTTTTAATGTAATGATAGAAAAAGCTTGGCCTAGATTATCATGGAGATCTTGTGCAATGCGATCTCGCTCATTTTGTCGTACAATAGCTTCCAGTCGTTTGTTTTGTTGACTTAAATGATTCATTCTTCTGTAGGATTCACTCATTGCCTTCGCAGCTAGGGGTGAAATGATCGCAGCAACTACTGTCAAAGGAATTTCCACCATGTCTGCAGAAGATATTGGATATATGATTATCAACATAGTAATCAAGCTAATAGCAGTACTGACATAGTAACTAACCAAATAGTGATAATAAACGGTCTTTGGCACCGGTACCGATCCAATCTCCCACGCTGTAAAAATAAACAAATACCCATTATGTAGAAAAAGACCAAAAAGACAAGCGACAATCAATTGTACAATGACATCCATTGTTAAATACTTATGGGCGGTATAACCATCACGATATGCTTTTAAAAAAATCAATAATAAACAGACAAAAAGCCACTTAATCCAAGAATCAAGTGACAGTAATTGTATAATCGTAGGTACTAAAAAAACAAGCCAAAAATAAGGTGTGATACCAAATCTTCTAGGAAACAACAAATGTTTTTCTAAAAAAGTCATACTGATTGAACCTCTCTTTTTTTTGTAAGCATGACAACGCCTTTAAGTATTCCTGCTAGTAAAATACTCCATGCTAATAGTACGCTAAAATGATTGAAATTGAAATGCTGCCCCTGAACAAATTCATTTAGAAACTCTTTGGCATGATAAGTAGGTAGCAGTTTCCCAGTATGCTGCATCCAATTAGGCATCGTATCTAACGGCCACCATAATCCACTCAAAATAGCCATTGGAAAGACTGCTAGATTACAAAGAACATTGACGGTATTTCCTGAACCAGCCAATGAAATAAGAATTCCTAATAAAACCAATGGGAATGAAACTAAAGGAAGAAGTAATATCAACTCTACTAAATGGATCATAGAAACTTGAATGTGGTTAATCATATAAGCAGTAATTTCCAGTGCGCATGCACCCAATATATTTAATGATAAAAAAACGATGATCATAGATCCATAATATTGAAGTTTTGACACAGCACTCAGCTCGACTAATAAGTCAAGCTTACATCCACGATCTTCTAACAATGTATTAGAAACAGCAAAAACAGAACTAATCAACATACTATATACGATCATGCTGATCAAATACGTTACATTCCAGTTTTTTAAAATATTGTCAGGGATGGTTTGATTCATCACTTGTGTAAACAAAAGATAAAAACCAATAGGCATAGCCATACTGAAAAAAAGAAACCTTAAATTCCGAAAAATGATACGCTTGTAATTAATTTTTACTTGAAAGAGAAAATTTTTCATTTGATTGTCCCTCCAATGACTTCATGAAATAATGTTTCTAGAGAATTTTGTTGCACAGTTAAGGATTCGATTTGGTCAAGATAGGGCATAAGTTCTGTAAGCACCAAATTAAGATCACCCGTGCTCAACTGCACCCGTTCTTGATAGGTACGAACATCATTGACTCCTGTCAGCTTTGCAAAAACTGCTTTCGACAATTTTGTTTTAAATTGAATACTTGCATTTCGACTTTGATTTTGTAACGCTTGTAAGTGATCGTTATAAATCAAGTGTCCATCTTTCAATATCATGATACGGTCAGCAATCTGATCAAGTTCTTCAAGATAGTGGCTGGTGATAAAGAATGTTTTACCTTCTTTTTTTAGATTTTCAATCGTCTGCCAAAAGGTCATTCGACTGTTGCTGTCCATCCCAGCAGTCGGTTCATCTAAAAAGACTAGCTGAGGGTTACTTGCCATCGCTGCAGCAAAAGTCAATCGGCGCTTTTGCCCACCAGATAAATGGTCCACATACTTTCCTTCCACTTTTTTTAAATGAGCGAGATCAATCAATTCTTTATAGGAAAGTGGTTGGTGATGATAACTGCGGATGAGATTCAAACACTCTTTGACCGTAATTCTTGGTAAAGATATACTCTTTTGCATCATGATTCCGATCTCTCCTCGAAGTTGTCGCACATCCTGTTTCCCCATGATTGTAATAACACCAGCATCTTTCGTGATTATGTGATTTAATACATTGATCATCGTTGTTTTACCAGCTCCATTTTCGCCTAGCAATGCGACAGATTCTCCAGCATTTATCTGAAATGAAAGATGATTCAAAATTGTTTCTTTATGGTAATTTTTAGTTAATCCTGACACATTGATAATTGATTCCATGCTCATCGCCTCCTGATAATTCCAGCATAGTCCTTTCAATAGACTAACAACAGTCACAGCTGTCAGGATTTGATGATGACAACTGTCATATGGTATAGCAAAAAAAGAGCAGCTCGATTTAACTCGAACTGCTCTTTTTCTATTACAGCTTATCAATTAGCTAAGGAATTCGCTCATTTCCACCTGATTATGATCTTATCGTCTCAACAATCGTTGCGCCATTCTACTACCTCTTGGAAATAGCCATTTGTTATGAGAGATAAACGACTGACCAATTGCTTTGGCGGACGATCGCCGATAGTGATAGTATCTCTCCTCAATGAGTCATTTTATCTAATGATTCGATTACTTCTCTTAGCTGGCTGCAGGATAAAGCAAATTTTTGCTTCTCAGCTGGATCGATATTCAGCTCAATGATTTCCCGCACACCGCCTTGGTCAACGACCGAAGGAACGCCTGTAAACAAATCTTTTTCGCCGTATTCCCCATCGAGATAGGCAGAGACAGGCAATACTGCTTGTTCATTGTTTAAAATTGCCCGGACGATTCTGGCAACACTCATACCGATTCCATAGAAAGTGGCTTTTTTCCGATTGATGATTTCATAGGCACTATTTTTCACTCGATCAGAAATCGTTGTAAAATCTTCTACCGTCAGTCGATGGTTTTTGACGATAAACTCTAGCAACGGTTTTCCCCCTACTGTCGTATGTGACCAGACCGCTACTTCAGAGTCCCCATGCTCGCCAATAATGTAGCCATGAATGCTTCTTGGGTCAATCTCTAATTTTTGCGCCAATTCTTTACGGAATCTGGTGGTATCTAGCGTTGTCCCAGTTCCAACGACCCGGTTGCTTGGTAGACCGGATGCTTGCCAAGCCACATAGGTCAAAACATCTACCGGATTAGAAGCAATCACTAAAATACCGTCGAAGCCTGCCCCCATCACTTCTCTTACAACACTAGTCATAATACCGGCATTCACATCAATTAATTCCAACCGTGTTTGACCTGGTTTTTGGTTGACACCTGCCGTGATCACCACGATATCTGCATCCTGACAGTCAGAGTAGTCGCCAGCCCAAACTTTGATGTTTTCTTGGGCCCATGACATCCCATCCAATAAATCAAAGGCTTCTCCTTCGGCCTTTTCACGATCCACATCGATCAAAACCAATTCATTGATCAGCCCTTGGTTGATCATTGAGTAGGCAATACTTGTTCCTACAAATCCAGTGCCGACAACAACAACTTTTCTACTTGTGTTTCTCATATGAATCCACATCCTTTTCTATTATTAGAAATAATATGTACTTCATCGTAGAACAACAACCGATTAAAACTTTCCTTTTTACTCTGATAAATTATGGATCATTCGTGTTGTGCAAGCAAACTTTTTGTCTGCCCATACAAATGAACGGCATACTTCAGCAAAACATAGCAAACCACTGCGATAGCTAAGATCGTTTCCACAATACTCAACAACTCCGTCGCACCAAATAAAATTGGCCGATCCATAAAGAATTGCGAAGACTTAAACATAGCAGTTGCTGAGATAACCAATGGGAATGTGAAGGCGGCATAGCTAGGATAGAAGCCGACTTCCAGCATTTTTTTCATATACAAAACGACACAGAAGTAAATTGCTTGCGACAAGATGAGCATTAACGCCACAAACCAAGTTGATCCATCTTTAAAGACCGATAGGTAGCCTGCTAAACACAAGGAACCAGGAGCAGTCAAAATCGTAATCAAAGGAACTGCTGAAGCTTCTGTCATTTTTTGGAACATAATTCTTCTTAGAATCACGGGTAGTAGAGCAAAATATAAAAACAGTGCAATCCACACCACGATTTCCCCCAGCTCTTTGATAAAGACAGCTGATGTGTTCGGAATCACCCCGATACCAACGAAGGTAATAAACCAACTCGGATAGACATATTCCAACGTGATGTCGACCGGTAAAATATGAACAACAACAAAATAAACCATTAGGCCAAGATGCAACCCGATTGCTGTCAGCCATAGCAAGTCATTCATGATACATTTAGGAAATGCCCGTTCCAAGACAACTGAGATTACCATCAAAGACATTGTGAAGGTCGGCGCAACAGAAGCGACGATTGGATTTTTCAAATCCGCTAATGTGCGTTTGAATGTGAAAATGAGTTTGAGAAGGAACAGGATCATCACCAAAATACCAACTAAACAAAAGGCATTTCCGGTTACTTTGAATCCTTCAGCAAACAATAAATTTCCTAATGAGACCGTTCCTAAAATCAGCCCACAAATAGGAATCGGAATCGTATTTAAAAAATGTTTAACTCCGTTAATCATTGATCTCCCCTTTCTGAACGATTAAAAATTTCTATCGTACTTGCGTTATCTTTTGTTGCCATCTATAATATAAACACGATTTAACTATTTGTAAAATAATGTTTTTATATACCTGTTATAAATTTTATTAATAGAAAAGGTGGGATTCGCTTGTTTGAACTGTTGAAAACATTCGTTGTCGTCTATGAAACCAGAAATTTTAGTGTAGCCGCTAAGCATATGTTTAAAACCCAGCCGACCATCTCCGTCCAAATTCAAAAATTGGAGACTGAGCTAGGCTTCAAACTCTTTGAGCGCAAAGGAAAACAACTGATTCTGCCCACAAAACAAGCAGAATTTTTGTATCCTAAAGTAGTGGATTCCTTGAACTCATTATCCAGTGTCTTTGCCCAAGCCAAAAACGCCAAAAATTTTAAAACCGATTGCGTGCTGGCTTGCTCCAATACAACCGGTGTCCATCTCCTGCCAACAATCATGGGCCAGCTGATCGAGCAATTTCCACTGATCGCTTTTGAAATCAAAATTATGAATTCTCAAGAAGTGATCGACGCTGTAGAAACCAACAAAGCTCATATCGGACTGATCGAAAAAGCCATCGTCTCTCCTTTGATCCAAAAAGATTACGTCTATAAAGATGAATTAGTCCTAGCCGGAAACAGTGATTCCGATTTTTGGATTCTAAGAGAAAATGATTCCGGGATGTATTATATTAATGAAACGTACCTTTATTCGAATCATTTAAATCCGCAAATCATTAAAACCAATAATAACGAAGCCATCCTAGCATTATTGGAGGATAACATCGGCAAGTCGATTATTTCTAAACTTGCCCTGACAGACACCTTGAATTGGCAAGAACTAGCCCCAGAGTTTCGCTACCGAGATCTATTTATTATCCAGAATGTCCAAAGCCCCTATCCAGAAACAGCGGCTGTTTATGATGTGATCAAAGACTTACTGATTCAGCTGTCGGAAGAAGCAACCGAGTAAACCTGTAAAAGAAGCTAGAACAAATTGAATGTTATAGAAATCGTTAGCCAATGAAGAATATCTGAAGT
>NZ_JALAHI010000094.1 GCF_022711995.1 Enterococcus sp. | reverse complement strand
CTACTTATGTCTATTTTAAAAATAATTACTTGATAATTCAACAAACAGATTCACCCGATATGTGGGATAAGCAACAGGAAAGCAAAAAGTGTCGCTTAAAATGAGAGGAAGTTCACAATGAAAAAGGTTGACTTACGGGTGCAACGTACGAATAAACACATCATTGAAGCCTTTATTCGCTTAGTCGAGAAGAAAGGCTTCGATCAGGTCACTGTTCAAGATATCGCAGATGAAGCCATGATCAATCGTGCAACATTCTATGCCCATTACAAGGATAAACAGGATCTCTATGAAAAAATTTTTGATATGGCCATCGACTCCTTTACCGCGATTTTATCCCTTGAGGATATGGTCCAAGGGAATCGGATCAAGATCAAACAAGTCGAATATGCCATGACAAAAATCTATCAGCATATCCAAGACAATCGTTTCTTCTATCTAACGATCATGGATGGTGCTGCCATCGAATTAGTCCGTCAACGAATCGCGGAGATTCTCTATGAACAATACGACCATATTTTTGCAAAATTAAAAATTACGGAAAGCTCAATCGAAGTACCACTGGATTTCGTTATTGAATACATGACGTCGATTTTCGTCGGTACATTACACTGGTGGTTAACTGCTGATAGCCAAATGACACCGAATCAATTAGCAAAACTCGTCATTAAATTAGTTGCGAATGGACATCTGACCGTTCTAGGAATTGAAATTGAAGGCTAGCATTTCGTGCAAACAAAAAAACCGAATCAGAGTTGCTTCACCTTACTCTTCCTCTCGGAAATCAGGAAAGCGTGAAACGGATGATAACTCTGGTCCGGTTTATTTGTTATTGAGCTGTTTGATTCAATACCTTTTTACGATCAGTGGTTTTTTGAGCGCCATTTGATCGTGTCTTTTGTTTTGCGTAATTGTGTGACTTTGATCCCTTTTGGTGCAATATGAATGGCGTAATCTTCCCGTTTAACGACATCATACACATGTTCCGCTGCTTCGGTGACTTTTTCTTTTAAATTCAGTTTAAATTTCATTTTCTCATCTCCTGAGTTCTTTACCTATAGCCTATCGTAAATAAAAAAATTCTTCAACTTTTAACCCTTAAAAGATGTCTATAAATAACGAAAAAGCCAGCAAGAGATGCTTGCTGACTTTTCTTGATTATTCACTGACTGGGGTAGCTGGATTCGAACCAACGCATGACGGAGTCAAAGTCCGTTGCCTTACCGCTTGGCTATACCCCAATGGTGGAGGAGAGTGGATTCGAACCACTGAACCCGAAGGAACGGATTTACAGTCCGTCGCGTTTAGCCACTTCGCTACTCCTCCAAACGGCTTTTAAAAAACCTGACTCAGTTATAATACCTAAAAATATAACAAATTGCAAGAGCAAAATGATATTTTTTTTAAGAAATTATTCATGTAAGTTCCACTGGCGCAAAATCGTTTCGATTGCCGCATCCAAACTCCGACTTGCCCCTAAATCTTCTTCCCCTAGAAAGCTTTGGAATTCTTTCGGACCAGATACAAGAATTTCGCCAATCACTTTTTTTCCTAAAACGAGTTGGTGGACTTGGTATTCTTTTCCTTGGATCACTTTAACCGTTTCTTCCACTCGAACTTCAATATCTTTATTTTTTTTCGACATCGTACTTCACCTCTTTCAGATACCTTGTTTATTTTACCAGAAAACACGATAAAGCAAAAGGAAATCAAGTCACTCCTTCAGGACAAAAAAATCATGCCGACACTGATTAAGCGCGCATGATTTTTTCCATTATTTCTGATTGGTCAGGACAGCACTCAGCACCGTATAACCTGCCTGAGCAAAAATCTTCTCGATTTCCGCTACTTGTCTGGATTCGACTTGGATCTCTACGATGGTTTTCAAAGCCATACGATTGACCACGATCGTTAAAATACTTAATTGATGCTCTGCCAGTAGCTGCGTGATCTCCGCTAGGACACCGCTATGGTCATCAAGAATCTCCAGTGCAACTCTAGTGCCCCCTTCATAATATCCGGTGATCTTCAAGAAAGCATCGAAGATATCATTATTCGTGATGATCCCTACTAGCTGGTCATCTGCAATAACCGGCAGCACCCCGACATTTTCTTTGCGCATAACCGCAATCGCATCTTCCAGCAATGCTTCGGGTTCGATGGTGGTGACTTCCCTCAGCATACTATCTGCTACAGTTGTTTTGTTCAATAAATAATTCATTTCATAGACACTTAGGCTTGTGGCTTTTGAAGGCATTGCTTCCGCAATCGTTCCTTCTGTAATCAGACCCACTAACCGTTGCTGATCAACTACCGGCAATCGATGGATGTCATGGGTTTTCATCAAATCGATCGCATCGAATATCGGCATCTCTGAATGAACAGTGATCACATTTTTCGTCATAAAATCACGTACGCTCATTTTTTCATCCTCCTTGTTGTATACGATTAACCGCCAAGATAGGCTTTCTTGACTTCATCACTGTCCAATAACTCTTGTCCGCTGCCTTGCAAGACGATTTTGCCGGTCTCCAAAACATACCCGCGGTCAGCAATGGACAAAGCCATTTTGGCATTTTGTTCAATCAATAGAACCGTTGTCCCTTGCTGTTTGATTTCTTGAATGATGGAAAAAATTTCTTTAATGAATATTGGGGCTAAGCCCATCGACGGCTCATCGAGTAACAGCAACCGCGGCTTGGACATCAGCGCCCGTCCCATTGCCAACATTTGCTGTTCTCCACCAGATAAAGTAGAGGCATCTTGACTCAACCTCTCCTTCAAGACAGGAAATTTGGCGAAGACTTGCTGATAATCTTCTTTGACTTGGTTATCTTTCCGCAAAAAAGCGCCCATCTCAAGGTTTTCTTGAACGGAGAGCCCCGGAAAAACATGCCGTCCTTCAGGTACTTGTGATAGTCCATTGGCGACGATTTTTTGAGGGGCTTCTTTCTGAATCGGTTTTCCTTCAAAGAGAATCGAGCCTTTAGAAGGTCGGATCAGACCGGAAATCGTCCGCAGAATCGTCGTTTTCCCTGCGCCATTGGCACCGATCAACGAGACGATCTCTCCTTGATGGACTTCAAAGGAAACATCATGAACGGCTTGGATCATGCCGTAATGAACACTTAAATTTTCAATACGCAGCATCAGAGTTCCCCTCCTAAATAAGCTTCGATCACGCGCGGATCATTTTTGATTTCTTCTGGCTTGCCATGAGCAATGACTTGCCCATATTCCAGTACATAGATACGTTCACAGACCTCCATGACCAAACTCATATCATGTTCGATCAATAAGATTGTCAGCTGGAAGTCTTTTTGGATACGATAGATCAATTTAGTCAATTCGGCTGTTTCCTGCGGATTCATTCCGGCAGCCGGTTCATCGAGAAAAAGGATCTTTGGTTCGGTAGCCAATGCCCGAACGATCTCCAACCGCCGTTGTTCCCCATAAGGCAGATTTTTTGCCAGCGTCTGGCTTTTATTTTCTAATTCAAAGATGCGCAAGAGTTCCATGACTTTCTCTTTCATCACAGCTTCTTTGTGATAAAACTTCGGCAAACGCAACACGCTCGTAAAAAAGCCTTCTTTTTGTTTGCTGTTCATGGCAATCAGAACGTTGTCCATCACGGTAAGATCTTTGAACAAGCGAATATTTTGGAACGTACGGGATAAGCCCATTGCTGCGATATGATAAGGCTTTTCGCCATTCAATCGTTTGGATTGTCCTTGGTCCTCCAAAAGAACATCGCCTGCGCTTGGCTCATAGACCCCTGTCAGCAAATTGAAAAGCGTCGTTTTTCCTGCGCCGTTTGGACCGATCAGTCCAACCAGTTCATTGGTTTCTAAATATAAATCAACATGGGAAACTGCTGCCAACCCGCCAAAATTTTTGGTCAGCTTTTTAACTTCCAATAGAGGCATTTGTGTCATCCCCCTTTTTAGTGAATTTATCAACGATGCGCTTCACAGAAAATTCCCAAGTTCCTAAAAGGCCACTTGGCTTGAAAATCATGATAGCGATCAATGCCAGTGCATAAATGATCATGCGCAAATCTGAGAAGCCTTGTAAGTACATATTCAATACACCTAAAACCACCGCTGAAACCACCGCTCCAGTCGTACTACCGATCCCGCCAAACACAACGATGATCAAGACATCGATGGATTTCATGAAGCCATAATCTTTCGGGAATACCGACTGTTGATAGCTTGCATACAATGTCCCAGCGATACTTGCCATGACAGCCCCCATCACAAAAGCAATCACTTTGTATTTCGTGGTATTGACCCCCATGGCTTCAGCAGCGATCTCATCTTCTCGGACTGCCAGTGTTGCTCGTCCTGGACCACTATGGATAAAATTAGAGACCACCAAGATGGAGCCAACAGCAAAGAGAAAGACGATTTGCCAATTGCTGAATTGCGGTAAACCGAATATCCCTGCAGGTCCATTCGTCAATCCTCGTAAATTGACTAACAGGATTCGAATGATCTCCGAAACACCTAACGTTGCAATCGCCAAGTAGTCTCCTTTCAAACGCAATGTGGGGATTCCGACAACTAGTGCAATCAGTCCGGAAACAAACATTCCGACGATCAGCCCCGAAAGAAAACCGCCAAATGTAGGGTTATTGGCAGATAAAATGGCACCGGCGTAAGCGCCAATCGCCATAAACCCTGCATGGCCTAAAGAAAATTGCCCGGAAAAACCAATAATCAAGTTCAGCCCTACCGCTAAAATAATGTTGATTCCGATATTGACGATGATCGCGTCTGAAAATAAATTGATCAGTCCGCCGTTATAAGCTGCAAACAAACCGAAGTAGATAACAGCGGCGAGTGCTAACCAAGCAATGTTATATTTCAAATTCTTTTTCATCACTGACACCTACACTTTCTCTTTCAGGTTTTTGCCTAATATTCCTGCTGGGCGGACCAACAATATAATTATTAAAATGACATACACTAAAGCATCTTTATAATCAGAAAACCCTAATGCTGTGGCTACGGTCTCGATCAAGCCAATCACGAAGCCGCCTAACGCTGCCCCAGGAATAATGCCTATCCCACCTAATACCGCCGCAACAAAAGATTTTAGTCCCGGGACAACCCCCATCGAAGGATCGATCGAATTGTAGTACAACCCAATCAGCATCCCGCCTGCAGCTGCCAAGGCCGAACCAAGAGCAAAAGTGAAGGAAATCGTTCGATTGACATTGATCCCCATCAAACGGGCAGCATCTGCATCCACGCTAACAGCTCGCATGGCTTTCCCCATTCGGGTTTTCTTGACGATCAACTGTAAAAGAATCATCAATACCAGTGAGACTGCTAAAATCAATAATTGAATGTTACTTACCTCGACAAAACCGATACTGTAAGTTTTGCGGGCAATGGCTTGCGGAAAAGGCCGCACATCTGGTGAAAAGAAAAAAATCATAACATTTTGCAATAAATAGGATACACCAATGGCCGTGATCAAAGCCGAGATTCTGGTAGAATTTCGGAGGGGACGATAAGCAAGAAACTCGATTGTTACGCCTAAAGCTGCACTAGCGATCATCGAGATGAACAATGCCGGAAAAAAGCCCATGTGCCACTGATTGATCAAAAAATACCCAATAAAACTACCGATCATATACACTTCACCATGGGCAAAGTTGATCAATTTAATGATGCCGTAAACCATTGTGTAGCCTAATGCCAACAAGGCATAGATACTTCCTAGAAATAACCCATTGATTAGTTGTTGGATCATCATCTCCATGTTTTCACTTCCAATACCGTTAAATTCTTGCTGCTTATCTAAAAAAAGAACTGCGACAGAAGTCAGTAATACGAGTTAAATGAGTATCTGCCAGAGATGTGATCACAGATATACGACTGTTTCGCCTATCGTTCATCATTTTGTTCGTTTACCTTTGACTTCGTCCCAGTTCCTACTTCCTATGTTTAAGGATTTACTGTATCTGCTGACGTTTCTTTGCCTTCTGTCAGTCCCAATACCACTGCTGATTTTTCTGGATTGTGATTTTTATCCATAGTGATCTCTCCTGTCACCCCTTGGAAGTCCTTCAAAGCGGACAACCCTTTCGCAATCGCCGTCGAGTCAGCTGAATCTTGATCTTCAATGGCTTGTTTGATCATATAGACTGCATCGTAAGCCAATGCATTAAATGCGGAAGGTTCTTTGCTGTATTTTGCTTTGAACGCTTCAACAAATGGTTCTACTTTGTCGTTTGCTGGAGCTTTGGTTGAAAAGTGGCCTGTGTAGTAAACATCTGAGACATTTTCCGCACCTGCTGTTTGAACCATCTTTTCATCGCCAAAGCCATCTGCCCCAATGATGGGTTGATCGATGCCCAATTCTCGGGCTTGCTTAATGATCAAGCCAGCTTCCGTGTAATAGCCAGGAATGAACAACACATCGAAGTCCGCATTTTTGATTTTTGTCAACACAGCCTGAAAATCTTTGTCGCCTTCCGTGAAATTCTCTTCCATGACAATATCGCCGCTGTAGCTGCCTTTAAAGGCTTCTGAAAGACCAATTGCATAGTCGCTGGAATTATCGCCTAAGATAATCGCTTTTTTCGCATCCAAGTTATCCGCCGCATATTTCGCTAAAATCGTTCCTTGGAAGCTATCTTGGAAACAAGAACGGAAAGCAAATTCTTGAACTTTGTCACCATTGACAGTGATGGCATCATCCGTGCCAGACGGAGTGACTAACGGAACTTGTGCTTTGGTGACATTAGGTAACGCAGCTTTGGTTGCGCCAGAAGTTGCTGGCCCGATAATCGCTACTACTTTATCATTAGTCGTTAAATTGGCTGCCACGGTGGCTGCCTCATTATTGTCAGATTTGTTATCTTTTGAAACGATCTCTACTTGTTTTCCTAAGATACCACCATTCTCATTGATTTCTTTGACCGCCAAATCGATCCCTTCTTTTTCGGCAGTCCCATAAGCAGCTACTGCGCCAGACAATTCCAAATTGACACCGATTTTGATTGTATCACCTTCTTGTTTATTGCCGCCGCTGGCAGAACCGCTGCCGTTAGTGGAACCTCCTGTTGGTCCAGCACTACACGCTGACAATAAAAATAAACTAGCAAATAAAAATGCAAATTTCTTTTTCATCATTATTCCTCCCCTACTCCCGTGGATATGTTATCAAATATACTGAATATTACGGAAAAAGTCAATAAATTATCAGAATATTTTCTTTATTCAGATATTTAACAAAAAAAGGCAGGTAAAATCACTATTTTCATCATTGTCACTGTAATCGATTGCAGACAAAAAGGCTCTAACAAAAGCGTTTCAACAAACCGATAGCTCCGAAAGTGTCTCCACGCTCCAAGCGCCTATTCCTCCATGGAAAATCGGCTGGATTGCTAGACAATTGCGTTGGGATCCATTCTTTTTGTTGATACTTCTGTTACAACCTTCCCGTAATTAAATCATTTACTGATCTATTCAAAGTTGTGCCGTAAAATTAGCCGCTGCGCCGACTAAATTCGCGTCATTCCGATAATCACAAAGCTTGATTTGCGGAACAAAATCATTTAAGTCTTGTGCTGCTAACATTTTTTTCATTCGTTGATTGATTTCTGACAAAAGACCTTCTTTGGCACTGACCCCTCCGCCGATAATCAAGACTTCCGGATCAAAAGCAAACTGAATACTAAATAAGCCTTCTGACAAATAACGATAAAACTTATCTACTTCTTCCTTGGCAATGATGTCTCCTTCATCTGCTCGCCGGAAAACTTCCTCGCCACTAATGGTTTTGCGGTCAACGCCGATGCGATCGCAATAACGCCAAGCCATTTGGACCGCTGTGCCTAGTTGCGAAAATGACTTTCCTTTATCAAGGACCATCAAGCCGAATTCACCACCATAAAGATGTGCCCCTTTGATTAGTTTTCCTTGCTGGAAGAGCGCACCGCCGACGCCGGTACCGATGACGATAAATGCAGCGGTATTAAATTCTTTTCCAGCCCCTTGATAAAATTCTGCCATTCCTGCACAATTGGCATCATTCTCGATCGTAACGGGCAATTGAAACAGTGCTTCTAATTCGGCAAAAATATTGAACCCATGAATATAAGGAATGGCACTGATGCCATTGATCTGCTGTTGTGCCACATTTACCGCACCAGGCGCACTGATGCCGACTCCTTCAAGTGGTTTTTCGATCGACTCACGAACGGCTTTGAGTTCTTCTTTCATTTCCTGCCATGTAGCAGGCGTAGCAAATTGTCCTTTATCCGTTAACTGTTCTTCATGCCATAAGCCATACTTCACGGCTGAACCGCCCATATCAAATACTAAGATTGCCATCTCAACATCCCTTTCCCATTCTCAGTTGTCTATACCTCTTTTATTTTACTGTACTTTTCTAGGTTAAGAAAGCGATTTCTGATTTTTTTGCAAAAAACAAGGCAACAAAAAACCTCCTTTGAAACACTTGGCTTCAAAGAAGGAGTTGTCGGTTGTATCACATCGTCTCTCCCAAATAAACAGGGCATACCCTCGCTTGGACTCTATAGGATTTTCTCTAAAATCACTTGATCAGTAAGTAGAATGCCGTCCTCATAAATGGGTTCCTTGTAATGGTCGACAAAATAGTTTTTAACTACTCTTTTTTCCACAAAACCCATTTTCTTATAAAGTGTTAAGGCTGCGGAAGGAAGATTGCCGGTTTTGATAGTTACAGGAAGGGGGGCTTGGTTTTTGGTTGCGGCAATCTCTCCTAGTGCCGCGGTCAGTAAACAAGCACCGATCCCTTGATTTTGCAGGTTAGGTGCCACAGCAACATTCATGATCTCCCATCCGGCAGTTTGCAGTTGAAAAACGATGACACCTACGACCTGCTGTTCTTTTTCATAAACAAGGATCTCACTGGTTTCTATGTATCGGTCTACTACTTCTTTTTCTGGATCAGCATCTAATAAGAGTGGCCATGGCAACGGTTCTTCTGAAGATATCTTACGGATCATCCCATGTCTTCCTTTCTTTAGTTACTACTGGTTTCACTATGGCACACTACTTTTTACGATAGTGATAAACAGGCTGCTCCCGATCCTGAGTGTTGCGCTTTAATGTAAAGCGCTGAGGAACATAGTCCAGTCCCCCTGGCACAAAAGGATGACAGCGTAAAATTCGTGAAATACCCATTAAACTTCCTTTTCCCGCCCCATGAACTTGAATCGCCTGAATCATATACGACGAACAGGTAGGATAATAGCGGCATCTTGGGGGGAACAACGGCGAGATGAATCGTTGGTATAGCCGAACAAAACCAATCAAAAACTTGCTCACATCATGTACTCCTCTCTCATTTAATAGATGGAAAAAAACTAGAACAAAGCAATGCGCTTCATTCTAGTTTCAAAATTATTTACTTCATGAAGTCCAAAATATGGTTCCATAGCTGAGGCGAGAATACTTTTAACGGCATTCCATCCCCAATGATGCCATAGCCGATCATAGTCCCGGCAATAAAGAGCAGGATCGCCAATAAGATAACCAACAAAATTTTTACCAAACTAGTTAAAATATATCGATTAAGCTTCAAGGTCGCATCTCCTCATTAGACGGTTACTGGTGCTGTTTTTTCAGCGGTTGTCACCCGTTCAACAGAAGCACCTAGCTGTTGCAATTTTTCGTGGAACTTATAATAGCCGCGATCTAGATACTTCAAATTGCGGACACGAGTCAGCCCATTTGAACGCAATCCTAATAAAATCAAGGCAGCGGCCGCTCGTAGATCCGTTGCATAAACCAACGCGCCTTGTAATTCATGGCCACCTTCGATCACTGCAATATTTCCATCGATCTTGACATGACCATTCATCCGACGCATTTCTTCCAAGTGTTGGAAACGATTTTCAAAAACCGTTTCGTTTACGATACTCGTACCATCAGCCAACATTTGGATCGCCGTCATTTGCGCTTGCATATCGGTTGGGAAACCTGGATGAGGCATCGTTTTTACATCCGTTGCTTTGATGGTTTTAGGTCCAACTACTCGAATGCCTTCTGGAACTTCAGTGATTTTGGCACCCATTTCCGTTAATTTTGAAATCAATGGACGATTGTGTTCCGAAATAGCATCTTTGATGATCACATCGCCTTCTGTCATTGCAGCAGCTACCATGAAGGTACCTGCTTCGATGCGATCTTGTACGATGGCGTGAGAAACCGCATGTAAATGATCGACACCTTCGATACGCATCGTTTCAGTTCCTGCACCAAAGACTTTGGCGCCCATCTTATTTAAAATATTGGCTAAGTCAACGATCTCAGGCTCACGAGCAACGTTTTCGATGATCGTCATTCCTTTTGCTTTGACTGCTGCCATCATAATATTTTGCGTCGCACCTACACTTGGAAAATCAAGGTAAATGGTGTTTCCTTTTAGCTCACTAGCGATTGCTTCTATGTAGCCATCTTTTTGAATAATTTCTGCTCCCAATGCTTGGAATCCCTTAAGATGCAGATCGATTGGTCGTTTGCCGATGGCACAGCCTCCAGGCATAGCAACTTTTGCATGACCATTTCTAGCTAATAAAGGTCCCATAACAACGATTGACGCACGCATTTGACTTACATATTCATATGGCGCTTCAATAGCTAATTCCCGAGAAGCATCCATTGTAATGGTATTGTTTGATTGATCAAAAGCAATCTCGACATTTAAATGGCGGATCACTTCATTCATTGTCAAAACATCAGATAGGATCGGCACATTCTCTAATGTCGTCGTTCCTTCTTCTGCTAATAAACTTGCTGCTAAAATAGGTAAAACGGCGTTCTTTGCACCTTCGACCTTGACAGTTCCAATTAAACGATTACCACCTTGAACGATAATCTCTTCCATTTTGTCCCCTCCAAATAATGCAGTTGAATCATACACAAAATCTTGACAATTATAGCATACTATCCATTGTCCTGCATGTATTATTGAAATTCTTATAATCCTATTAAAAATAAATTACGACATAACGCAATCAGTTCAAGGAAAAAAGTGCTGGCAGTATAGCCTAAAGCAATCGCTAAAAAGACCATGACCATCCGTATTTGCGTCGTTTGTAAGGCTTTAAAAAAAGCATCGATCCGCAAAGACTGCAACGCCCAAAACGCTAAATAGATAAATGCTAAATGACTGATGATGCGGATAATCGCATCTACTCCATAAACTTGCATTCTCACTTCTCCTTTTCACATCTGAACGTTACTATCATACCACAAAATTCAATAGAGCCAAAATATTCTTTCTTGAAAATTTCAATGGAAGACTTTAAAAAGACTTTAAAGGGTTTTTTCAATAAAAAAAGCAAAGACCACTGGTCTTCGCTTAGGAATGTTTTGACACATTGATTCGGTTGATTGCACGATGCAACGCGACGGTTGCACGACGTAATTGGTCGATATCTTCTACCTGTTTTGCTTCTTCGATTTGCCTTTCGGCACGCTGTTTTGCTCGTTCAGCCCGAGAAACATCGATATCACGATCACGTTCAGCACTATCGGCTACGATTGAGACGACATTGTCCCGTACTTCCATGATTCCGCCATTGACAGCGACCCAGTCGACGTGCGTATCGGAATCGATCCGTTTCACTCGAACTTCATCGATTGCCAAAGGCACAATGATCGGCGCGTGTTGCGGTAAGATCCCGATTTCTCCATCTGTCGTTCGTGCAACCACGATTTTGGCATGGTGTTCATATACCAAGCCAGCAGGTGTCACCACATTAACCGTTAAAAATTGATCCATGAGGTTCCCCTCTTTCTCTATGGTTGCTTATTAATAGCCTAGTGATTTTGCTTTTTCAATGACATCTTCGATTCGTCCAACACTACGGAAAGCTTCTTCAGGAAGATCATCGTATTTACCTTCTAAGATTTCTGCAAATCCTTTGATGGTTTCTTCAACCGGCACATAAGAACCTGGTTGACCCGTAAATTGTTCTGCCACGTGGAAGTTTTGTGATAAGAAGAATTGGATACGACGCGCACGCGCTACGAGAGTCTTTTCTTCATCTGACAATTCATCCATCCCCAAAATTGCAATGATATCTTGCAATTCACGGTAACGTTGCAATGCATGCTGTACTTCAGTTGCCACTTCGTAGTGCTTCTCTCCTACGATTTCAGGAGCTAATGCACTTGATGAAGAAGCCAATGGATCTACCGCTGGATAAATCCCTTGTTCTGTTAATTTACGTTCCAAGTTTGTTGTTGCATCCAAATGGGCAAATGCTGTAGCTGGCGCTGGGTCAGTATAGTCATCGGCTGGTACGTAGATGGCTTGGATCGATGTAACGGAACCTTTTTTCGTAGAGGTGATCCGTTCTTGTAATTGACCCATTTCAGTTGCTAAGGTTGGTTGATAACCAACGGCTGATGGCATCCGGCCTAACAAGGCAGATACTTCTGAACCTGCTTGTGTGAAACGGAAGATATTATCGATAAACAAGAGCACGTCTTGTCCTTCAACGTCACGGAAATATTCAGCAATCGTCAAACCAGTCAAAGCAACCCGCATCCGGGCACCAGGTGGTTCATTCATTTGACCGAAAACCATGGCTGTTTTTTCGATAACGCCTGATTCTTTCATTTCATAATACAAGTCGTTCCCTTCACGGGTCCGTTCACCAACACCAGTAAACACTGAGATACCACCGTGTTCTTGGGCGATGTTATGAATCAATTCTTGGATCAATACGGTTTTACCAACACCGGCACCACCGAACAAGCCGACTTTCCCACCTTTTAAATAAGGGGCTAATAAGTCGATAACTTTGATCCCTGTTTCAAGGATTTCTGTACTTGTAGATAATTCATCAAAATCTGGGGCTTTTTTATGAATGCCGCTGCGTGTGGCATCTTCTGGAAATGGTGCTTCCAAGTCGATCGTATCCCCTAATACGTTAAACACACGTCCTAGAGTATCTGTTCCTACAGGGACAGAAATTGAGGAACCTGTATCGATGACTTCCATTCCACGTTGCAAACCATCTGTAGATTCCATCGCGATGGTACGGATCACACCATCACCTAGTTCTAAAGCGGCTTCCAACACTACTTTTGTTTTTTTCTCATCTTTTTTGTAAACGATCAACGCATTGTTGATATCTGGTAAGGATTGGTCTAGAGAGAATTCCACGTCGACAACGGGACCAATGACTTGAACAATCTTGCCTGAACTCATTCGTATTCCTCCATTCGTTCTCGAAATTATTCTAACGCGGATGCCCCCGCAACAATTTCAGTAATTTCTTGGGTGATTGCTCCTTGACGCGCCCGGTTATAAGAAATCGTCAAATCCCCAATAATATTTTTGGCATTATCTGTTGCCGTCTTCATCGCGGTCATTCCAGCAGCATGCTCTGCTGTTTTGGCATCGACAATGGCACCATAAATCAAGCTTTCAGCATATTGCGGCAACAACTGATCCAAAATCGCTTCTCTTGAAGGCTCAAACAAATACTCTTGTTCATAGCTTTCAGCTTCTTCTGGATCCAAATCTGAGATAGGCAACATTTTTTCCACGCGAAATTGGCTCGTCAACGAATTGATGTGATGGTTATAACAAACGTATAGTTCATCAAATACTTCATTTTGATACATCGTTGTAGCTAAGGTAACAATTTTACGCACTTCGTCAAAACTTGGCTGATCGGAAAGATTTCTTAACTCATAGGCCAACTTGATTCCTCGTGTTTTAAAGAAATCTGCTCCTGTCGCACCGATGGCGATCATCACGTATTCATCTTCGTTTTTATGATCTTCATCTAGCATCGTCATCATTTGTTTCAAGATCGAGCTGTTGTAGCCACCAACTAAACCGCCATCTGAAGTAATGACGATATAGCCAGTGCGCTTTACAGGACGACTGACGAGCATACTGTTGTAATTGACGCCCTCTTTAGGTCCAGCAGCTGCAAGATCTGAGAGTTGTTGCGCAGTAAGGTGAGTAACGATCTCACGCACTTTCGTTGCATAGACTTGAAATTGTTTTGAGTGTGCTTCTGATTTAGTCAATTTAGCAGCCGAAACCATTTGCATGGCGTTTGTGATCTGACTGGTTTTCTTTGTTGAGGCAATTCGTTGCTTGATCTCATTTAATGAAGCAGCCATTTCTTCTCACCTCTTTTATGCATTTTGCATTGATGACATTTTGTCTTGAGCTGAAACACGTGATGTATTTGCAGCCATGAAAATATCTTTGAATGCTTTGATTGTGTCATCTAATAAGCTTTCTTCTGGTAAATCTTTCGTTGTACGGATCGTTTCAAAGATATCGGCTTGGTTTGCATCGATATATTCGAATAATTCTGATTCAAAGTCCAGTATTTTATTCACTGGTACACTGTCCAAGAAGCCGTGGGTCAATGCATACAAGATAACGACTTGTTTTTCCACTGCTAACGGTTCATGCAATTTTTGTTTCAAAATTTCTACTGTTCGACGACCACGATTTAATTTCGCTTGTGTCGCAGCATCCAAGTCAGAACCGAATTGTGTGAAGGCTTCTAGTTCGCGATAACTTGCTAAGTCCAAACGCAACGTTCCAGCGACTTTCTTCATCGCTTTGATTTGCGCAGAACCCCCAACCCGAGAAACGGAAAGTCCAGCAGCTACGGCAGGACGGATACCAGAATAAAACAGATCATTTTCTAAGAAAAT
The DNA here is from genome assembly GCF_022711995.1 of Enterococcus sp. GTDB lineage: Bacteria > Bacillota > Bacilli > Lactobacillales > Enterococcaceae > Enterococcus_D. Next base: position 10,257 of record NZ_JALAHI010000094.1, on the reverse strand, counting down.
TTGTCCATCTGTGATAGAGATCACGTTGGTTGGAATATACGCGGAGATATCTCCTGCTTGGGTTTCAACAAATGGCAAGGCAGTCATTGAACCGCCGCCTAATTCATCACTTAGTTTTGCTGCCCGTTCCAATAAACGAGAATGCAAGTAGAATACGTCCCCTGGATAGGCTTCACGACCTGGCGGACGACGAAGAAGTAAAGAAAGTTCACGGTAAGCAACAGCTTGTTTTGATAAGTCATCAAAAACGATCAACACATGTTTGCCGTTATACATGAATTCTTCACCCATTGCTGCTCCAGCATAAGGGGCGATATATAATAGTGGTGCAGGTTGAGAAGCTCCGGCTGATACGACGATCGTATAGTCCAGCGCGCCATAACGACGCAATGTTTCAACTTGTGCACGAACAGTGGAATCTTTTTGACCAATTGCTACATAGATACAAATCATATTTTGACCTTTTTGGTTGATGATCGTATCGATTGCGATGGTTGTCTTCCCTGTTTTCCGGTCGCCAATGACCAATTCACGTTGGCCACGACCGATTGGTACTAACGCATCAATGGCTTTCAATCCAGTTTGCATTGGTTCTGAAACGGATTTACGTTGCATAACACCAGGTGCAGCTGCTTCTACTGGACGAGTTTTATCTGTATCGATTGGACCTAACCCATCGATTGGTTGTCCTAGCGGGTTAACTACCCGTCCAATCAAGGCATCTCCTACAGGAACTTCCATGATTTTACCAGTACGTTTTACTTTGTCACCTTCACGAATGGATTCAAAATCACCTAGGATGATGATCCCTACATCGTTGGATTCCAAGTTTTGAGCCATACCGTAAGAACCATTTGAAAACTCAAGTAATTCTCCACTCATCGCATTTTCTAATCCGTGAGCCCGGGCGATCCCATCCCCTACGTATGTGACTGTTCCAATTTCTTCTACAGAAAGTTCATTTTGATAATTTTTAATTTGCTCTTTGATCAAGGCACTTATTTCTTCTGCTTTGATGGCCATCCGATTCACCTCTTATCTCTTGTTTATCTGCCGATCTTTTGTCGCAGATAATCCAGTTGGCTCTTAATACTACCGTCGATCACTTGATGGTTGGCTTCCACAATGACTCCGCCTAAAATAGCCGGATCAATTTTTTCTGAAAGCACTGCTTTCTGGTAGCCGAGCGTCTGTGCGATTTGTTTCGACAATTGTTCTTTTTGATTTGATGACAATGCGACTGCTGTCGTCACAGTGCCACTGACTAATCCTTGCTGTTCGTCATAACGACGTTCATATTCATCAATAATCAGTAACAAGTCATCCATTCGATTGTATTCATAGACGATTTCAAGAAAATTTTTGACTAATCCATCAAAGTTATTGAATAACTGATCAACAAGTTTTCTTTTTTCATGAAGATCTAAACGATTATCGGTCACGATTTGGCCAAACATCGGAATCTCTTGATAAATTTGACGTAATGTCATCAGTTTATGATAAACGTCTTCGGTTTGTTGTTCTTCCATCGCCAATTCGAACAATGCTTTGCCGTAGCGTTTACCTACTGTATATTTATCGAGTTTCATTTGCTGAACCTAATCCTTCGATATATTGATTGATCAAAGACTCATGATTTTCGGGAGTCAATTCACGTCCTAAGATTTTTTCTGCGATTTGAAGTGAAAGATCTGCTACATCATCTTTGACTTCTTTTAACGCAGCTTCTTTTTCAAGCGTGATGTCTGAGTGAGCTTTTTCTTTCAAACGAGAAACTTCTTCTTTGGTCTCGTTCAAAATATTTTGGCGACTCAATTCTCCGCTGTCTTTGGCGCTTTTGATGATCTCCGCAGCTTCTGAATGGGAATTGGCCAATTTTTCTTGGCGTTCTTTTTCCAGCTTAGCTGCATTCAAGCGGGATTGTTCCGCTGAATCCAAATCATTGGCGATTTTTTCTTCCCGTTTTTGCATCATGCTGCTAATGGCATCCCATGCAAAGTGTTTCAACAAGAATAGCAAAAGAAGAATTGAGCCGCTGACAAGAATAATATTGCCCAGCATAGCGTCTTTAACTTCTGCTACAACCAATTGATTTAGCATAACGACTCTTCCTTTCTGAAAGTAATTCTCTCATTTAAAAAAGCAAAAACGAGTGCATTGTTCGTTTCTGCCTTTTTCACGTTTAGCCTTGGAAGACTAATAGCAACGCGATAACTACCCCCAAAATAGGCACAGCTTCGACTAGCGCTACCCCGATAAACATTGTTGAACGTAATTGACCTGACATTTCAGGTTGACGCGCCATTGATTCGATCGTTTTGGCGATTACTTGTCCGTTACCATAACCTGCACCAATTGCTGCTCCGATAATTGCTAATCCTGCTCCGATGAAATTCATATTGTTTTTCCTCCTAAAAGTGTTTGTTTTGATTAGTGTTCCGCCACAATTTTGTGGCTCATAAATACCATGGTCAATGTGACAAATACATAGGCTTGGATGGCGCCTATAAACAATGAGAAGCCAATCCATATCATTTCAAGTGGCATCGCGATAGGCAATGACCACCAACCTAGACTTGTGAACATGTTCGCTATCAAACCTAGCAAAACTTCTCCGGCATAGATATTTCCGTAAAGACGTAAACCTAATGTAATCACATTTGTAAATTCCTCAATTAATTTAATTGGTAATAAAAATCCTACGGGTTTCAAATAGGAATTCACAAGGTATCCTTTAAATCCTAACGTTTTGACACCAAAAAAGTGTGTCAGTGCAATCATCATTAATGCCAACGTAAGTGTAACAAAGGGATCTGCTGTTGGGCTTTTCCACAACGATACATCGTCTGCAGTGACAATTTTTGTGACCAACCCAATTTCGTTTGCCACAAAAACAAAAAGAAACATTGTTACACCCAGTAAATGAAAATTGTTTACTTGCGATCCTGGCACATTGTCTGCTACGATACCTCGTACAAAATCAATGACCCATTCAATAAAATTTTGTTTTCCTTTCGGTTTCATTTGTAGATTTCGCGTACAAATAAAAACTAATAAAAAAACAATAACACAAGAAATGATTGTCATCATTGCTACCGTTCCATCAAACCAAATCGGACCAATATGAAACATAAGCGACTTTTCATGCAATCTTTCTCACCTCTTTTCCTGCCATCTCCAGAAAATTCTGGTGTTACAATGCTTTATCTCTCATAACAATCGGTATCATACCACCACGACAAGAAAATTTCAAAGTATTTTCAAGAAAATTAGACAAAAAAGTTTTTCTGCCGAAATCTCCGATAAAACTGTCTTGAAACCTTATCATGTAATTCCATAAAAAGCTTGGTACAACAGTACCTTTGCCTTAAATGCTACCAAAATAAACTCTAATCTCAAAGCAATACACTTTAAGCAATTCTAAAAAGCTTCTCAGAAAATTAAAATTTTCTAAGAGCACGGTCAATTTGCCGTTCTTGATCTTTACGTTTTAGTGTTTCACGCTTGTCATATTCACGTTTTCCTTTGGCTAAACCAATCAAAACTTTGGCATACCCATCTTTGATATAGACTTTCAAAGGAACGATCGTCATTCCTGTATTTTTGCTTTCACCGATCAATCGAGCAATCTGCTTTTTATGCAATAACAGTTTTCTTGTCCGCAAAGGATCATGGTTAAAGATGTTTCCTTGTTCATAAGGACTAATATGCACATTGTATAAATACGCTTCACCATTTCGAATACGAACGAACCCGTCTTTCAAGTTGATCCGACTATTGCGGATCGATTTGATTTCCGTGCCTTGCAGAACGATTCCTGCTTCGATCGTATCAAGGATCGTGTAATCATGACGTGCTTTTTTATTTTGGGCAATCAATCTGCCCTCTCCTTTAGGCAATGGTCATCCCTCCTATTTTTTCTTGATTCCTTTATAGAAAGGTTTCTTTTTTGAATGTCCACTTTTCTTTTTGCGCGGTGATTTCCCAAACGACTTATCTTTTTTCTGCCGATCTGAGGTTTGTCTCCGCTGCTTATTTTGATTGTTTTGCTTATTTTTAGGTTGTTGGAGTTTCACAACTTCTTCTGCTTCAATCAATTCAAAATCAATCTCGCGGGTCTCTGGATCCGCTTTGATCACTTTGATGCGAACTTTTTGCCCAATTTTGAAGGTTTGTCCGGTGCGTTCCCCTACTAATGCCAAATGATTTTCTAAGTAGTGGAAGTAATCTTGCTTCAGTGCAGTGATATGAATCAACCCTTCGATGGTATTCGGTAGTTCCACAAAAAGTCCGAATTTCACCACTGAGCTAATAATCCCGTCAAACTCCTCTGCTACTTTATCGGCCATAAATTCAGTTTTTTTAAGGGCATCTACTTCACGTTCTGCTTCAACTGCCCGTCTTTCCATTTGTGAGCTGTGTAAAGCAATATCTGGCAACTGCTGCTTCCATTTGTCTTGCATGCTTTCTGACGCATCTTCGCTGTAGGAACGGATCAGCCGATGAACGATCAAATCCGGATAACGACGGATCGGTGAAGTGAAATGGGTATAGTAGTCTGCGGCCAATCCATAATGCCCGTAATTGTCTTCCGAATACTTGGCTTGTTGCATACTACGCAGCAACATGGTATTGACCACCATTGCTTCTGGCTTGTCCGCGACATCTTCCACGACTTTTTGCAGATCTTTCGGGGTGATGGACCCTTTTGTCTGCTTGACAACAATTCCTAATGCAGAGGCAAAGTCAAAGAAACGCCGCATTTTTTCTTCTTTAGGTTCTTCATGGATCCGATAGATAAATGGCAAATGCCGTTTGTTGAAATGCTCTGCCACTGTTTCATTTGCAGCCAGCATAAAGGATTCGATCAATCGCTCGCCGACTCCTCGTGAGCGAAGCAGGATGTCTTGCGGATGACCTGCCTCGTCCACCAATACTTTGGCTTCGCGATCTTCAAAGGAAACAGCTCCCCGTCGGACACGCATCGTCTCTAAGATTTGATGCAGTTCCGCCATTTCCTGAAACATCGGAACAAGAGACGCATAACGCGCCATTGTTTCTGGCTCTTGTTCTTCCAAGATGTCATTTACTGCTTGATAGGTCATTCGTTCGGTTGTTTGAATGATGCTTTGAAAAATTTCATGCTTGATCACTTTACCAGAAGGATCAATCTCCATTTCACAACTCATGGTCAACCGCGGAACATGAGGATTCAGTGAACAGATGCCATTAGAAAGTCGCTGTGGGATCATCGGTATCACACGGTCAGTCAGATAGACACTGGTGCCCCGCTCAAAGGCTTCTTTGTCGAGAGCACTGTTTTCTGTTACGTAATAAGAAACATCCGCAATATGGACCCCTAAGAAAAAGTTGCCGTTCGCTAATTTGCGAACCGTAACCGCATCATCCAGGTCTTTCGCATCGGCTCCATCGATCGTGACGATCAATTGTTCCCGCAAGTCACGACGGTCAGGAAATTGAGCTGGATCGATGGCATCTGGTACAGCATCTGCTTCTGCCAATGTTGCTTCTTCAAATTTTGTCGGAATGCCATTGGCGACGACGATCGACAAAATATCCATTCCTGGATCATTTTTGTGACCTACCACTTTTTTGACTAAGCCTTCCAAACTTTTAGAATAGCCTTTCTCCGGATAGTGAGTGATCTCTACGATCACGATACTGCCATCCACGGGACGAATCCCTTCGGCTCCGACAAAGACTTTTAAATCGTTCATTTTTTTATCTTTTGGCTGAACGACACCGTATAAATCAGTTTCTTGAATCTCTTCTTCCTCAAAAAGGGTAAACTCGCCGACAATTTGAGTGACCGCCCGTTTCCGAATCTCAACGACTTTCCCCTCTGCACCTTTATCCGAAAAAGGATCTGCCGCTTGAAGGATATCGATGGCGACCGTATCGCCATCCATCGCATAACCTGTGGCTTCTTTTGGAATGTAGATATCCTCTTCTTCTTCATCGATACTGACGAATCCAAATCCCCGTTCGTTCCCCCGGAAAATCCCTTCGACCAAAACGCGCTGCATCGGCAATTTGACTTTGCCTTTCTTATTGAAGAGAATGCTCCCTTCCCGCTCCATAGCAGCTACTGTCTGAACGAGATTTTTAAAGTCCTCACTTTTTTGCAGTTGCAAGCCTTCGGCAATTTCTTCCATGGAAAAGCTTTTTTTATTGCTTGTTTCCATGAATTGAATGATCTTTGTTTTTATCGTTTCTTTCATTTTTTACCCTTCCCAAGCGAGGCTTTCCAAAAAAGCCCAAACATCTTGTTCTAATTTTTTTCGTTCTGGGCCGACAGTCACTACATGACCACTAAGGGGATACCACTGTAGTGTGTAGGGCACATGGGACAACCCTGCGGCGGTGCGAAAAACCGTCTGTGGATCGATCATCTGATCTTTTCCAGCTTGTGCCAGAAATACAGGAACAGTGATTTGGCCAAGATGTGCTGCTGTTTCTTGCCCAATCGCTTCTATTTCCTTCAATTGCGCTCTTACTTGTTGTGGGACATGGGCTAAAATTAGCTGTTGTTCCTCTGATGAGTACGTCGAGTATTGCAGAATCATTTCTGCATATTTCTCAAAATTTCGCGGCACATCATTTTTGGTTTCAAAAAGCGGTGAGCAGAACAGCCCCCCACCGATTAGCGCAGGTTCAGCTTGCGTCAAACTGTTCATGGCAAAGATTCCTCCCATTGACAAGCCCAATACCGTAATTTTTTGGTAGCCTTTTTCTTTCAAAAATTCAATCGCTGCTTTGGCATCTGCTCGCCATTGATGAAGGCTTTGGTTCAAAATATCTTCAGGATTTGTTGTTCCATGTCCAGAAAACATCGGTGTATACACAGTATACTCTTTTTGCTCTAAAAATCGACAAAGCATTCGCACATCATTAGGACTTCCAGAATACGCATGGAACAAAATCACAGCCCGATCTCCATGAGGAGCAAACACTGGTTTTGGTTGGTTAAAATTCTTCATTTCTTCGTTTCACCTCACGTCCAATTCTACCATAGTTCGATGAATTCAACGATAAATGCGTTCATAAGCTTTTTTGCAAAGAAAAAACCCCTCGCAACCGAGAGGTTTCAAATTTCATCCAATTATTTTGATGACAAATAGGCCAAAAGAAATAGCAAGACCATCCATACAAAGCCTAAAATGGCAGTTGAACGTTGCATTACTGCTTCAAATCCACGGGCTTTTTGTTTACCGAACAATTGATCTGCTCCCCCAGTAAACGCGCTGGCAGCACTATTTTGTTTGCTTGGCTGCATCATAATCGTAATAACCATGATTACAGAAACCACAATCACTGCTGCTAGTAATATATTGTACACGATAGCTCCTCCTCGCTTGCTAGAATCGTCCTTCTCACTCTAGCACATTTGAGAGATTTTTTCCAGTACATTTTGCTGGGAGCAATTGCTGTTTTCTTTCTTCTTAAAATTTATCTCAAAATTGGCCAAAAAAAGATAACAGTCAGGAAGAAAACAGAGCAGCGCTTCTTCATGACTGTTAGCCATTTTTTTCTATGATGGATTAACGGGCTAATACATCATCGTAGTCTGGATTTTCTTTAAATGCTTTGACAGCAAATGAGCAGACGGGCATGATTTTTCGGTCTTCCCGACGCGCTTTTTCTACAACCGCCTCTAGCAATTTTTGTGCTAATTTTTGACCACGATAGTTGCTGTCCACAAATGTATGATCAACCTCCAAAACATTGTCTGGTGTTTCTTGCCAGGTGATTTCACCAATTTCATTGCCCTCATCATACAATGCAAACCGCTTGTTTTCTTCTTTGATTTCCATTTTTCCTCATTCCTTTCTATTTAGATCAACTAACTATGATTCTGTTCTATTTCTTGAATAAATTGCAGAACCGTTGGCCAGTAATCTGGGCTTTCACTGACTGCTTGCAAATGCCCCATGTTAGGGAAGATCACCCGTTTTTTTACTCCAGCAGTTGCTTCCATCAATGTATCGGTTTCCTCAGCTGAAACAAATGGATCCTCAGAACCATGTAAAAATAAAACCGGTAAATGGTTACTGCCAAGTTGACGCGTCACCGAAATTTGTAGAAATGGATAGCCTACCAAATGTTTACTGTAACGATTCGCCATTCGCAAAAAACGTTTGACGGGCATCCCTGAGAGTCGCGGCAAGTTTGCCCGAATCAGACTATAGATCGAGGTGTAGCTGCTGTCTGCAATCAAGCCGCGGACTTGGATCGGCATGACTTCTCCGCTAGCTAAGAGCAGTGTCGCAGCACCCATTCCCTGTCCGTACAAAAAAATCTGGCATTGGGCATCTTTTTCAACCAATTTTTCGATCCAAAGAATCAAATCTAAACGATCCAGCCACCCTAAACCGATTTGAAGCCCCTCGCTTTGCCCATGCCCCCGAAGATCGGGTACCAAGACATTGTGTCCTGCTTGCCAAAAGCGTTCTGCCGCTTCTTGGCAATCCACTTGTCCAGAACTGCGGTAGCCATGAAGACAGATCACCCATGTTTTGGCACACTGATCAAAGACCCGTGCATGCAGAAGCACATCATCCGTTGAAGTGTGGGTACATTCGGACCCTTCTTGCCAAAAAGTTGAAGGTGCTTTTTGCGTTCGCTGTCCTGAAGGAACAAGTTTTTTTCTGCCTTCTTTTTCATACCAGTGGTTATTGCGCATGATCAGAGCAGAAACAAAATAACGTACACTTTTTTTCAAGACTGCCGTTCGGTAAATGTAGTATACCCCTACAACTAGTCCAATAAGTACTATTATCAGCCAAAGCATAGGATCCCTCCCTTGTATCTAGTGTACCATCTGCATCGCAAATGAGCCAAAAATTTAAACAGATTTTACTTGGCCTTATAAAATATTCAGCAAAAAAGGCAAAAAAAAACTTTGAGAAAAAACATTTCTGAATCTATCTCAAAAATGCTTTTCCTCAAAGGATCATTTATTTTTTACGGCGTTGATAAGTGGCATAGCCAACAATAAGAAGGAGCAATATACCTAGAATCGTTAATCCATATGACTTGCGTTCATTTGTTTGGGGTAGCTTAGCAGCTTTTGAATGGCTAGCTTCCGATTTTTCGGTCAATTGGTCGCCGTAATCTTTCGTGCTGGATTCACTAGATCCACTGGTAGAAGGATCAGTATCTCCTGCACCTGATTGTTCAGGTGTTGTTGAATCTTGGGCTCCAGATGAGCCGCCTGAATGATTGTCTGGGTTACTTGGATCGACAGCCGGCTCTTCCAATGTATTGATGATTGTAAAGCCATTGACTGTTGATTGATAACCGGTTGGGATTTCTTTTTCTTTTACTTGATACGTGTACTCATTCCCAGCAGCATCATATTGAGGCACTTGATCAAATTGATATTGCCAATCTCTTTCAGCACTCGTAGAGGTTTCAGCTACCGGTTGTCCATTTTGCATTAGCTGAATCGTAATTTTTTCAGGACGAAGATGGAAGTGATCGTTGTTATCTTTCCAGATTTTTTCACCAGAGATGGTAGTCATTTCTCCTTGATAGCTATTAATCAGGTTCATTCCATCTACTTTTGTTTCATACCCTTTAACCGCTTCTTCACGGATCGTGTAGTTGTATTCCTTGCCTGCGGCATCGGTTTTTGGTACATCAGTGAATGCGTAAGTCCAATTGCCTTTGGCGTCGGCTTTAACATCTTGGCTTGCGACTTTGGTGCCGTTTTGTAAAAGGTTAACCGTAATGCTATCTGGACGAGTATTGTATTTATTTTGGTCGTCTTCCCAAGTTTTGGTACCCTTAATGGTAGTCATTTCCCCTTGATAGCTATTGATCAGGTTCATTCCATCTACTTTTGTTTCATAACCCTTAACCGCTTCTTCACTGATTGTGTATTGGTACGCTTTGCCTGTGGCATCGGTTTTCGGTACATCAGTGAAGGTATAGGTCCACTCTCCGTTTTTATTTTCTTTCACTACTTGACTAGCGACTTTCGTGCCATTTTGTAAAAGGTTCACCGTGATACTATCTGGACGAGTGTTGTATTGGTTTTGGTTATCCTCCCATGTCTTAGTACCTTTGATGGTGGTCATTTCCCCTTGATAGCTATTGATTAGATTGGTTCCATCTACTTTTGTTTCATACCCTTTAACCGCTTCTTCGCTGATCGTGTAGTTGTACTCTTTACCTGCGGCATCGGTTTTCGGTATATCGGTGAATGCGTAAGTCCACTCTCCGTTTTTATTT
>NZ_JALAHI010000093.1 GCF_022711995.1 Enterococcus sp. | reverse complement strand
TTATTATGTCAATATTACAACTTTTTTGAAAGGAAGAATAGTGAATGAAACCACTCAATCTTACCAAACGCGAACGTCAGATCATGAACATCTTTTGGAATGCTGATAAACCTTTGTCTGCAAATGACATTGCGGTGCAACAGCAAGACTTAAGTAAAAACACGATCCAAGCAGTTGTCAGAAAATTAAAGAACCACGACTTATTGAAAGTGGCTGACATCGGCTACAGCGGTACTGTCTTGACGCGCTTGTATTCGCCAAATGTCTCTCAAGAAGATTTCCTAGCTGCCGAACTGTCTGAACAATCTTTGCTGAACCTTGTTTCAAACTTCATTGAAAACAGTGATGATGCCGAAACATTGAATGATTTGGAAAAAATCATCAAAGAACGGCAAGATCAGTTAAAAGGCTGATGTTCAACTAGATTGTCTTTGCTGAACAAGAATGTCCACGCTGAACATTTCTTGCAGCGCCAGCAGTCGTATCTGAATGACTTCATGTTCAGAAACTAGTAGCTGTAACTTTACCGCTACAACGGGGAGGTTTTGTAACCAGAAGTCATCCTATGTCCTTTGTGTATCCTGTGGTGGTACTTTCCGTACCTCACAGCGAGTAAAAGAATAACTAAAAACTCTATTTGCATATTTAAGGAGCTTTGTCTTGGTTCCTTAACCGAAAAAATATCCGAACTAACAATGACTGCTCCTGCTGTTCATGCCATCGCATAAACCCGATGGATAGGAGTAATCAATCATAGTTCGGATATTTTTGTCTTTGCTCAAAGGATAAACGTCATCACCGTTACTCGTTGATGAGGCCTTTAAATAGCCCGACAACAAACTCATTGGGATCAAAGGGCTCAAGATCGTTGATGCCTTCTCCTAATCCGACCAATTTGACCGGCAAACGCAGTTCATTGCGAATAGCTAAAACGATCCCACCTTTGGCGGTTCCGTCGAGTTTCGTCAAAACCAATCCGGTAACATCTGTAGTTTCTTTGAACTGTTTGGCTTGGTTCATCGCATTCTGACCCGTGGTCGCATCCAAAACAAGCAGCACTTCATGAGGCGCATTCGGCTCCACTCGTTGAATGATCCGCTTGATTTTCTCTAGCTCATTCATCAAATTGACTTTATTTTGCAAACGACCAGCTGTATCCACCAGCAAAACATCGGCTTGCTCGGCTTTCGCCCGTTCCATCGCATCAAAGACGACGGCTGCAGGATCGCCTCCTGCTTTGCCTCGAACAACTTCTACCCCCGCACGGTCGCCCCAGACGACTAGCTGGTCAATGGCGCCAGCCCGAAAAGTATCCGCAGCTGCCAGTAGAACTTTTTTGCCTTCTGCCTTGAATTGGTGCGCCAGTTTTCCGATACTAGTGGTTTTGCCGACACCATTTACGCCAACAAATAAAATCACTGTCAATCCCGGCTGCATATTCAACTCATTGACTTCACCGACACCAGCTTCCCCATAAAGGTCCACTAATTTCTCGATAATAACATTTTGAACATCTGACGTTTTCTTGACATTTTTTAATTTGACCTCTTGACGCAAGGCATCCGTGATTTTGATCGCTGCATCAAAGCCGACATCGGCACCAATCAACGTTTCTTCTACTTCTTCAAAAAAGTCTTCGTCTACCGAGCGGAAGTTCGCAAATAATTCATTGAGTCGTTGTCCGAAGGTTTTCCGCGATTTGGATAGTCCCTTCGTGTATTTCTCTTGTACCGCCTCTTTCTCCACTGCTGGTTGAGGAACAGGCATTTTCGGAGCGAACGGTGTGCTGGCAGGGGTCTCGGAAACGATTGGCGCATCCGGTGCTCCTTCGTTTTCTGCTGATAAAGAATCAGCGGAAACTTCTTCTGTTTTTGGCTCCGATTCTGCCGTTTCGGATTCTGTTACTTTCGATTCTGTCGTTTCAGATTCTGCCGCATCCGTTTTTGGCTTATCTGTTGCTTCTGGAGCAGAATCAAGTGTCGTATCTGATACTGTTTTCCCCGATGGTTCTTGGATTCCAGCATCTTCCAGAACCTCTGGTGATTCTGCTTTCGACGATTCTTGTGGTTTGTCTGCTTCTTTTGGCTCACCCACTAAAGCCTTTTTTATTTTGTCAAAAAATCCCATCTTAAACGCCTCCCTTCAATACATATTTTTCAACAACGGTTGCTACACCGTCTGCTTCATTGGAATCAGTCACTACATCTGCTGCTTCCTTGATCAAAGGCACGGCATTCGCCATCGCTACCCCGATTCCGGCATAACGAATCATCGGTAAATCATTTTCTTCATCTCCGATTGCCATGACTTCGTCGATGCCAATCCCTAAATCGCGGGCCAATAGCTCAATACCGTAAGCCTTCGTAATCCCTTTTGGCATGAATTCCAGTAAGTTATTACGGGTTTTAATAACCTCGTATTTTTCTCTGACGATAGAAGGAATTTCCAAAATCTTCGGATCTAACACTTCTTGATGATAGGCAATCACGGCCTTATTATAAAGCTTTGTCTCATCCAACGCTTCAATAGTATAAGGGCGGCAATCCAGCAATGGATTCAGTGAGCCATAGATCGACTGATTCGTGGCTGAAGTAGGCAAACACAACACGATCTCTTCCGAGACGATGTCCAATGGCATATCCAGTGTTTGAGCAACCGAAATCAGCTCATGGATATCCGTCAATGGAAACGTCGCCTTCTCCATGATTTCTCCGGTATCATTTTTTTGCACTAAGCCACCGTTGAAGGTAATACTATAATCCCCCGGCTCATTCAGTGACAACTCCTCTAGATAAGGACGAATCGCCCGCAAAGGACGCCCCGTACAAAGGACGACTTTTACCCCCTGTGCTTTTGCTTGGGCCAGTACTTCTTTGTTTTTTGGTGATACTTGTTTCTTTCCATCCAACAACGTACCATCTAAATCAATTGCGACTAATTTGATCATTTTGCTACTCCTTCTTGCTCTGCGACAAAATTACCGCCTTCTTTGACATCTTCCAAACGTACAGAAACCGTCTTAGAGACACCCGATTCCTGCATCGTCACCCCGTATAATACATCGGCGGCTTCCATCGTTCCTTTGCGATGTGTGACCACGATAAACTGTGTATCATTTTGAAAATCGCTTAAATAATGGCCAAAGCGTGATACATTGGCTTCATCTAGAGCTGCTTCTACTTCATCTAGCACACAGAATGGGACCGGGCGGACTTGAATGATCGAAAACAGCAATGCAATGGCGGTCAACGCTCGTTCACCTCCGGAAAGCAAGCTCAGATTCTGTAATTTTTTCCCTGGCGGTTGGGCTTCGATCTCGATTCCGGTATTCAATAAGTCTTTCGGATCGGTCAAGATCAATTCTGCATGGCCACCACCAAACATATTTGGAAAAACTTGCTTGAATTGCAGACGAATCGCTTCAAAGACTTCACCAAAGCGCGTTTTGACTTCTTCATCCATTTCGGACATGGTATCAAATAATTGCGCTTTAGCAGAAAGCAGGTCATCTCTTTGGCTCGTCAAGAAGCTGTGGCGCTGTTCCACTTGGTCATATTGTTCAATCGCATTCAAATTGACTGGACCAATCGCATCGATTTTCCCTTTCAACTCTTGGATCTCACTTTTGGCGGTTTCCGGATCTTCTATAGGTGAATAGTCATTGGCTGCTTTTTCAAAGCTCAACGCGTATTCTTCCTGTAAATAAGCCAACCGATTATCCATCACTAGATCAGCACGATTTTTTTCGATTTCCACATTGGTTTTTTCAGACAGTTTTTCTTTTTGCTGCAAGTTAGCCAAGCTAAGGGCTTCATCTAACTGACCGATTTCCTGTTGAACGGTTTGTCGTTGCTGGCGAATCTCTGCCAATTCTTGTGTTAAGGTCATTTTACGTTCGGTAAAATCACTGATCTGCTGATCCAGACTTTCCTCTGTGACTTCATGATCACTGTTATTTGAATTGATCGCTGCTAGCTGCCGTTCCAACGACTGTTGCCGCGCTTCATTTTCTGCTAGCGCTTCGGCATTGGCCGTGATTTTTTGTTTCAAATGTGCTACTTGCTCTTTTTGAACCGCAAAATCGGCTTGGAGTTGAGCGGCGGTTTCTGCCAGCTGGCTTCTTTTCGCTTCAATCAAATCTTCTTCTGCATTCATACTTTGAATGTCCTGATCGATTTTTTTCAATTGTTGGCTAATGGTTTGCTGCTCTGCTTCCAACCGTGTTTTCTTCTCATGGTATTCTTCAAAAAAGGCTTGGATCTCGCGATTTTCAAAATCAAAGACTTGCTGCTCTTTTTTCAACCGTTCCAACTCGTTGGTGAGGTTTTGCAGTTGATTTTTGAGTTCGTGTTCTGTCATTCGTGCGGTTTCCCCGGTGGTTCGTAATTCTTCCAGAGCAGATTGCGCATCTTTGGTGACTGTCTCAAAGTGCTGCACTTGTTTCTCTGTTTTTTGCAGGCGTTCATCCAATTGCGCCGCTTGCGCCGTTAATTGCTGCAATTCATTGCTTTGACTGAACAAACTACCGGCATTTTTCTTGGTGGCACCACCGGTCATTGATCCGCCGGCATTCATCACGTCACCTTCCAATGACACGACACGATAGCTATAGTTCAGCGCCTTTGCTAAAGCATTGGCACTCTTCAAATCTTCGGCGATCACGATACTTCCCAGCAGGTTTTCGGCAATAGTTTTTACTTCATCATTAAACCGCACCAACTCACTGGCAATACCGATAAAGCCTGGAACTTGTTGGGCTTGAGAAACCGCATAGCTAGGCAGTTGACGAGACTTGATGGTCGTCAATGGCAAGAAAGTGGCCCGCCCGCCGCGATTTTCTTTTAAATATGTGATCGCTGCTCTGGCATCACGTTCGGTTTCCACTACTACGTGTTGCGCAGACGCCCCTAGTGCTGTCTCGATCGCGACTGTGTATTTTTCCGGTACTTCGATCAATTCAGCTACAGCACCTACCACACCGGTCAGCTGCTGCTTGTTTTTCAGAATCACTCGGACACCTTGATAAAAGCCAGCATAGTTTTCTTGGATATCCTGTAAACTGCGCTGCTTTGCCCGGACTTGCTGAACTTGGTTCATCAGCTGATACATTTTTTTCTGGGCATCATCCAATTTTTCTTTGTTGTCTTTGGCCTTCTCTTGTAGATGAATGTATTGCTTTCGCTGTTCATCCAACTGTTGCTGAATCCCTTGCAACCGCTCATTGACAATTTCTGCCGCCGTCGCTTTTTCTTTGATGGCTGTCGCTAACTCCGTCTGCTTGGTGACAGCAGTCTGATTTTTAGCTGTTTCTTGCTGGTACTGACGTTCCAAATACTTGAGTTCATTGCCGATGGTTGCTTGTTCTTGCATGGCTTCGACATATTGACTGCGCAATTCTTCGATGATCTCTTTCGCCGATTTCTGGTATTTTACTTGTTCGGCTCGGCAATCAGCAATCGCGACTTCTGCTTCTTGAACACTGCGATTCTTTTGCGACAGCTCATGGATCAGCTCTGCTTTTTCTTCATTCAGTTGTTGAAGACGTTCACTCACCGCATCCAGCGTTTCCTGATACTCTGCCGTACTTTTTTGTGTGTGCTTAGAGCGCTCCAGCAGCACTTCTTTTTGGCCTTCTGCTTGTTTCAACCCTTCGGTTACTTGCAACAGCTGTTGGTTGATCTGCTCCAATGACTCATCAAATACGGTTCGTCGCAGACGTAATTGCTGCAGATTCCCTTCACCATTGTTGATTTGCTGGGTGATCTCAGCCAACTGGCGATTCAATTGTTCTAGCTGTTCTGTTGCTGTTTCCCATGCAGCTTTGGCCGTCTCGATTTCCATGACAGAAAAGGCAACATCAATTTCTGTCAATTTTTCCTTCAATGATAAAAATTGTTTGGCGGCTTCGCTTTGAGCAGCTAATGGAATCAATTGATCCTCTAACTCGTAAATAATATCTTGTAAACGACTTAGATTATCTTCTGTTTCAAACAATTTTTGTTCTGCTTTTTTCTTGCGCTGTTTGTATTTCAATACACCGGCGGCTTCTTCAAAAATACCGCGACGATCCTCTGGTTTGCTGCTGAAAATCGCTTCAACTTTCCCTTGGGAAATGATCGAAAAGGATTCTTTTCCTAATCCGGAATCCATAAAGAGTTCTTGGACATCCCGCAGACGGCAACTTTGCTTATTCAAATAAAAGTCGCTTTCGCCTGTTCTTCTTAATCGCCGAGTCACACTGATCTCACTGTAATCCAGTGGCAAGTAGTGGTCGGTATTATCTAAAATAATCGTTACTTCCGCTACATTTAAGGGCTTGCGAGTGTCCGATCCTGCAAAAATGATATCAGGCATCTTGCCACCCCGCAGGCTTTTGGCAGACTGTTCTCCTAAAACCCAACGAATCGCTTCGGTAATGTTGCTCTTGCCGCTGCCATTTGGTCCTACTACTGCAGTCACGCTATTTTCAAAATCAATGATCGTGCGGTCTGCAAAAGACTTGAAACCGGCAATCTCTATTCGTTTTAAATACACTCCGCCATTCCTTTCTTACTGATCAAGACTTGCTAAGGCATTTTCTGCCGCTGCTTGTTCTGATAATTTCTTAGACTTTCCTTGCCCCTCACCAATCAGTACATCGTCGCAATAGACTTCTGTCCAAAAGATTCGTTCATGGGCAGGACCTTCTTCTTTGGTTAAACGATAGTTGATCGACACATCGCCGGACCGCTGTAAGACTTCCTGCAATCGGGTTTTGTGATCCATCTCATGGGAAAAAGCACCTGCTTTAACTTTTGGAAAAACGACCGCTGTCAAGAAACCGTTGACGCTCTCCAAACCTTGATCCAAGTACAACGCACCTAAAAAAGCTTCAAAAAGATCGCACAATAAAGAGGGACGCTTACGTCCGCCGGAATTTTCTTCTCCTTTGCCTAACCGAATGTATTGATCAAAACGGCAATCCTTGGCAAACATCGATAAGCTATCTTCGCGAACGATCGCTGCCCGCAGTTTCGTCAACTTTCCTTCAGGAAGGTCCGGCAGCTCACGATATAAATATCGCGACACGATCAATTCTAAAACAGCATCTCCTAAAAATTCAAGGCGCTCATTATCGGATAGGTGCAAATTGCGATGCTCATTCACATAAGATGAATGCGTAAACGCTTGTTCGAGTAAATCTACATCATGGAAGACAATGCCATAATCTTCTTTTAATTCGTTCATTAGCTGTGTATTCATTTGCCACATTCCTTCATTAGTTTATCGACACCTCCTTATTATACTGGTTTTTGGCTAATTATGAAATGTTTCATCCAAAAACTTGACCCCGCTATAGAAAAAATTTAATCGTTTCTATCACAGGGATTTCGTTGGCTGAACCTTTCTCAGTGCTTTCATTTTATAAAGACAAAAAAAAGACGCTCCCGAAAGAACGCCTTTTTCTAAATTAGCGAGATTCTGCTGTTACAGCAACTGTTGCCCATGGATTATGGTCAACATCGTATGCCCATGTGAAACCTGTTACGCGATCAGATACTGGCAATACAGCACTACGGTAAAGTGTTGGGATAACAAATGCTTCATCCGCAGCGTATTCTTGCCATGCATCAAATGCTTCTTTGCGTTTTGTATCATCAAATGAATCTTTTGAGTCAATTGCTTCTAACAGTTTTGTATTTTCGTCAGATGCAAAACGAGTGTAGTTAAATGCTGAGTTTGGACCATATAAGCCCATTGGTGATGGATCATAACCTGTATTCCAAGCGCCTTGGTATACATCGATTTCAGGATCATCATTTTCTAGTTTGTCATAGAATGCTTGGAAATCAATCAAACGGCCCGTTGTGTATTTCACGTCTAAGCCGATTTCTTTCCATTGTTGAACATAGTAGTCAGCCAATGGTTGCGCAGTTTCGCCACCTGACATTGAAGCAAAATTGATCGTTAATTTGTCGCCATTTTTGTCTTCGCGCAAACCGTCGCCATCCACATCTTTGTAGCCAGCATCGTCTAACAATTTGTTTGCTTTGTCGATATCTTGTGTATAGCCTTTGACATCTGAATTATGCAATGTACCAAATACTGGTGGGATCAAAGTTGTTGCATTTGAACGCAATCCATTGTAGAAACGGCTACCCACTGCATCATTATCTAATGCATAGCCCATTGCTTGACGCAATGATTTATCAGCCATTTTTGCTTTATCATTGTATTCTACTTTGCCTTCTTCAGCATTCCATTTACCTAGTTTGAATCCTAGATAGGTGTAAGCTGTATCTGTACGTCCCAAGATTTGATAACCTTCAGCATCTTTGTAAGTTGGGTAAGTATCTGTTGGCATTGATAGAGCCATATCATATTGTTTTGCTTTCATTGCTTCAACGATTGAAGCAGTTGGTACAGCTTTAAATGATAGTTTATCTAATTTTGGTTTGCCGCCATAGTAATACTCATTTGGTACGTATTCTACAGATTCACCAGCAACGATGTTTGACATTACGTAAGGTCCGTAAACGATTGGTGTTTTACGAACAGCATCGCTTGATTCCATGTCTTTAACTGCAATACCTTCAAACGCATGTTTTGGTAAAGCAGAAGACCAGATACCGCCACCTGCTTGCATCATACCAGGATGAACTTGTTTGTACTGGATTTTAACGACTTTGTCGCTTTCTTTTGTGATTCCTGAGATTGTATCGGATTTACCATCGTGGTAGTCTTCCATCCCAACAATATTCGTAAAGTTACTGTCGTAGCGGATCCCTGTGTAATCTTTGTTACCGATCACTTCATAGGTAAAAATAATATCATCCGCAGTTACATCTTTGCCGTCTGACCATTTCAAGTTGTCACGCAATGTAATCGTTGCAGTGTTGTTGTCTTCATCCAATTTAAGATTTGCCGCACCACCGTCAACAATTTTGAAGTCTGCATCATTCAGAAATAGACTTTCATTACTTGGTAACATGAATTGTGCATCATAATTGTCTTGATAAAATTCGTTTTGGAATAAGCCTTGGAATTGCGTATCCATAACTACTGCTACATCCAATGTGCCACCGTCGATTGCTTTTGCATCGTTGCTGACTTCTATAGGAAAATTACTAACATCTTCTGTATCTGTTGCCGCATTGTTGCTGCCCGAAGAGTCTGTCCCGCCACTCTTGCCGCCACAAGCTGCCAATGCTAAGACTGACAAAAGTGTGACCATACCAAAAATATTTTTCTTCATCCTGTATCCTCCTTGTTTTAACCTAGTCGTTGACGTGCATCAGCTGAACGCTTAAATGCCTGACCAACGTAGTTTATACTCAACATCAATACTAGAATCAATATCGACGCGGGTAACCATATCCATTGTCTGTTGACCAGCACATCACCGCTGCTGGCGTACCCAATCAATGTTCCTAAACTTGGAACATTCGTTGGCAGACCAAAGCCCAAGAACGTTAGAGTTGTTTCGATACCGATATTTGCTGCAAAGTTCATCGTCAAGTTGGTGATGATCAATGAGCTTAAATTCGGCATGATTTCGCGAAACATAATCACAAAATCATTGGTCCCTAATGTTTTTGACGCACTCACATAATCTCGGCGCCCTTCAGAAAGAGTCTTACTACGGAAGAGCCTTGCTTTTCCGACCCAATAAAAGGCACTCATGACCCAGATAAACGTCCAAACATTGTACCGAGGTACGATCGAAACAATAACGATAATAATCAACATGATCGGCAAGATCATGACAAAATCAACGATACGCATCAAGATATTATCGATCAAACCGCCATAGTAGCCTGAGATGATCCCCAAACCAACTCCGACGATCGATGTAATGATCGTAATGGAAAACCCAATCAAAATCGAGTTACGCGCACCAATGATCAATTGTCCCCAAACATCACGGCCACCTTCATCCGCCCCTAATAGGTAGGTACCGCCATTTGGTGAGACTGCTCCGGGTGCAGCATATTTATCTAGAATACTGACATGCATGACTTGGCTTTGATCGACCACTGCCGAGCCAATAAATACGAAAAGCAATACAGCTACTAACAAGACTAACGAAAAGATAGCAATCTTGTCTTTTAAAAATTCACGAAAAATCATTTTTAATCCCATAGGTGGGATACTTTCTTGTTTTAACACTTTTTCTTTCTTTTCAGACACGTTTATCCCCTCCTACTGGATTCTGATTCTTGGATCGACAATACTCATAATGATGTCTGATAACAAGGTACCGATCAATGTCGCCAACCCTAAAATCAAGGTCAATGATGTGATCACGGCATAATCCCGTTGTACGATACTATCAATAAATAATTTTCCGACACCTGGGTAAGCAAAGATTTTTTCAATGACCACTGAACCAGCAATCAGTGAAGTAATCTCGTACCCCATTTGAGATGCGATCGGCAAGGAT
Source organism: Enterococcus sp. (assembly GCF_022711995.1). Taxonomy (GTDB): domain Bacteria; phylum Bacillota; class Bacilli; order Lactobacillales; family Enterococcaceae; genus Enterococcus_D. The sequence goes on along the minus strand of NZ_JALAHI010000093.1, from coordinate 2,765 downwards.
GCATTTCGGAACACGTGACGTGAGAAGACTTTACTTGTTGGCACACCTTTTGAACGAGCTGTTCGGACAAAATCCAACGATTTGGAATCAATCACTTCACTTCGTAGGTACTGGATGGTAACTGCTGTACCTAATAGCGCAGAAGTTATAGCCGGCAAAATCAGATGGTACAGGCGACTCCAAAATTCTGCCATTCCTGTTACACCTGGTGCGACAGACCCCCCAGTTGGGAACCAACCTAAACGATAGCCGAAGACAAACAGTGCAATCAATGCAAAGATAAACAACGGCACTGCAAAACTAAAGAAGTTATACACGACAACGATCTTATCTAAAATCGAATTTTGGTAACGACCAGCTAACATTCCTAATGGAATCGCGATCAGATACGTTAAGATGACCGTTAACAAAGATAGCCACAATGTATTGCTGATCCGTCCTGAAAGTAACGTTGCTACTGGCAGTTTATAGATAAAACTTTGACCAAAATCTCCTTTAAGCGCATTTCCGATCCAACGGAAATATTGTGTATACCAAGGATCATTCAATCCGGCTGCTTCCCGCATCCGCTCAATCACTGCTGGGTCTTGGTTTGGATTGATCAATCCTGTAAATGGATCCCCGGGCATTGCTTGTGCAATCAAGAAAATCAAGATACTCAAAATAATGACTTGCGGGATCATTAATATCAAACGACGTAGAATTGTTTTCCACATTATTCAGCACCCCCATTTTTCAAAGCCACTTGATGTGTTTCTGTGATTGTTCGAAGGTCATAAACACGACCCGTTTCATCATAGTAATCTTTTTGATGGGTCACATATTCCAACTCTACCCGACGGCGGTTTTCTTTATGTGCCTCACGATTTTTCACATCAATTTGAGGAATAGCTGATAATAAACGTTTAGTATAAATATGACGGGGATCTTGGTAAATATCCTGCCGTGTACCAATCTCAACAAAACGGCCTTTATACATAATAGCAATATTGTCACACATATGTTTCACGACCCCTAGGTCATGAGAGATGAACAAGAAACTCAAGCCAAATTCTTGTTGGATTCGTTTCATAAAGTTCAGCACCTGTGCCTGTACAGACAGATCCAATGCAGAAACAGGTTCATCGGCAACGATTAATTTAGGATTTGATGCCACAGCGCGGGCAACCCCCAAACGTTGTCTCTGTCCACCAGAGAATTCATGCGGGTATTTGTATAAAGCATCTTCTGGCATCCCAACGATATCCAAAAGGCGTTTCACCCGTTGTTTTTCTTCTTGGTCACTCAACCGTTCAAAGTTTCGTAGCGGTTCAGCAATAATATCAACGACCCGCTTTTTAGGGTTCAGACTGGACATGGAATCTTGGAAGATCATTTGAACATCTTTGTTATAATTCATTTTTTTCCGGACCGAGCGTTTAGTCACGTCTTGTCCTTCATAAATGATTTCGCCGCTGGTCACTTTTTCTAAACCAACGATGGCTTTACCGGTTGTTGATTTACCCGAGCCGGATTCACCTACCAAACCATATGTTTTTCCTTTTTCGATGATGAAATCCACACCGTCAACAGCATAGACATAGTCTGTGACGCGATTGAAAAAACCGCTGCGAATCGGATAGTGGACTTTCAGATCTTTGATTGTGATTAATTCTGACATCTACACTTCTCCTTTTTCGTCACTAAAATGAAAATGCTTATAGCAAGTACAGCGAACCAAATGGTCCGGTGCAACTTCGTGCAACACAGGATTTTCTTCGTGGTCACTTGCTGGGATCCAAGGGATACGAGCAGCAAAGCGGCAACCTGTTCTTGGCATATTTTTCAATGAAGGAACGACTCCTTCAATCACATGCAGTTCACTATCTTGCGAATCTTCTTGTGGAATCGAGTTCAACAAGGAGCGAGTATAGGGATGTTTAGGATTAGCAAACAATTCTTCTGCTGAAGCAACTTCGACAAATTGACCGCCATACATAACAGCCACACGATCAGCCATTTCTGCTACTACCCCTAAGTCATGGGTGATCAAAATGATCCCTGTTTGGGTTTCAGCTTGCAAATCTTTCAGCAAGTCAAGAATCTGCGCTTGGATCGTTACATCCAACGCTGTCGTTGGTTCATCAGCGATCACGATTGGCGGTTTACAAGCAATCGCAATGGCAATGATTACCCGTTGCCGCATCCCACCAGATAGTTCGTGGGGGTACTGGCGACCTACCCGTGCAGGATTGGGAATTCCTACTTGATCAAGTAATTCAAGGGCACGGGCTTGGCGTTGCTCCGCATTCATATTCGTGTGATAAGATAACCCTTCTTTGATCTGATCTTCAATACGCATCAGCGGGTTCAATGCGGACAATGGGTCTTGGAAAATCATACCAATGTCATTGCCGCGGATTTTGTTGTAAAGCGTTTCATTTAAGTTTGACAAATTCAAGTCTTTGTATAAGATCTCACCAGTGATTTTGGTGTTGTTCGGGTCATGTAATCCCATAATTGTTGTAGCTAAGGTACTTTTACCACAACCAGATTCACCTACGATCGCTAAGATCTCATTGCGCTCCAAAGTAAAAGAAATGCCATCTACTGCATCATAGTAATCATCTTTGATACGAAAACCTGTATGTAGATTTTGAACATCTAGTAATTGATTATCAGTTGACAATCGAATACCCCTCTCTTTTTTATAAGATGAAGTCTCTTTAATGTAAAAAAGTAGGAATTCTAAGTCAAATTCCAAATGCTTTCTTAACATCGTGTAA
>NZ_JALAHI010000005.1 GCF_022711995.1 Enterococcus sp. | reverse complement strand
CTCACAAATAATAAGTGGAAATATTGGGGAAAAATACGATGTTAGCACGGCAAAGTATCAACTAACAATCGATGGCTATACATTAGACCAAAGCCAACTGCCAAACAACGTGAAAGGGACTTTTAGCGATACAGCCCAAACTGTCACCTACGTTTACACCCAAAACCCTGTTCCGGCAGCGGATATAACGGTGAAATATGTGGATAATGAAGGCAACCAAATTCACGAATCGCAAACACTTAAAGGCAATATTGGGGATAAATATGATGCCAACACGCCAGACTATCAGCTAGCGATTGATGGGTATACGCTAGATAATACGCAATTACCAGATAATATGATCGGTACTTTCAGCGTTACAGCCCAAACCGTGACCTACGTCTACAACAAAGATCCAATCCCAACAGTGGATGTAACGATTAAATATATGGATAGTGAAGGCAAAAAAATACATGACTCACAAACACTAAGTGGCAGCATTGGGGAAAAATACGATGCCAGCACTGCGAAATATCAGTTAACAATTGATGGTTATACGCTAGACCAAAGTCAATTGCCAAACAACGTGAAAGGGACTTTTAGTGATACAGCCCAAACCGTGACCTACGTCTACACCAAAAATCCAATCCCAGCAGCGGATGTAACGGTGAAATATGTGGATAATGAAGACAACCAAATTCACGAATCGCAAACACTTCAAGGCAATATTGGGGAAAAATACGATGTTAGCACGGCAGATTATCAGTTAACGATCGATGGCTATACTTTAGACAAAGCCCAATTACCAAAAAATATGACGGGCACTTTCAGCAATATGGCACAAACAGTGACTTACGTTTACACAAAAAATATTCTTCAAATAATCGATAGTTCGACTCAAGCAAAATCGAATACGAAAACGGAGACTAGCAACATAAAAACAAATTTAAAGGTAACAACTGCTAGAACAACTAAAACAATATCCACTGCCCAAAGAACATTGCCTCAAACAAATGAAAAAAGCAATGGTTTTCTTTTTCTAGGATTGGGCTTGACGAGCCTTGTAGGCTGGGTCTTGTGGCGCAGAAAGTGATGAATACGTGCATTGTTTGAAGTTCAATAGAAACTTTTGCTAGCTTTCAATGACATTCGTTGAAGCTAGCAGAAGCGATATTGACTCAGAGAAAGCGATTTGTTATACTGACCCTGAAAATAACTATGCCATCTAATATGATGAATGGAGTATGCTTGGTGAGTGTCACAGATATCTAATCAATAAGCTGAATAGACAAATAAACTGAGGTTTATTTGTTGTGCTTGTAGAAGTGATATCTGTCGATAAAGAGGATTATTGTAATCTCAGACGATAGGATGACTATCGTCTTTTTTAATACCCTTAGATGGCTGATTATTTTAGACAGGTATCTCTTTATTACGAAGAGGAATTTCAATGACTGAAGGGATTTGCTGCCTTCTAGTTGAAGAATAATTACTTTTCTGAAGTAGGAGAGAGAACAAATGAATACAAAAAAAACGACTGATTTAATTGAAACAAAGGCCCAAATCACAGCTATTCATAAGGATATCTTTGAACTAATGAGTGAACAAGGAAGAGGATTTGCACAAATAAAACGTGGCAGCTATTCCACAACCCAAGAGAATTATCCGGTAACGGGCGATTATGTCATGGTCGATTGGCGGGGGCAAGATCATAGTCTGATTCTGCGAACATTGCCTCGAAGGGCTGCTCTTGCTCGTGCCAATGAAGCAGAAAATAAGGCGCAGATCATTGCCGCAAATTTTGATTATGTGTTTATCCTTCAAGCATTAAACCGAGACTTTAACCTTCGCCGTTTAGAGCGTTACTTAACGCTTGCCTGGCAGTCTGGGGGGATTCCGATCATCATTTTGACTAAAAGTGACCTTGGAGAAGAGAGGGCAACAAAGATTGCTGCCGTCCAACAGATGGCCATGGGCACCAATGTCCATGCAATCAGTACATTTACTGAATCTGGAATCGCTGAACTTGATCCATATTTCCAACCAAATAAAACCGTTGTCTTAGTCGGTTCATCTGGCGTTGGGAAATCAACGTTGGTTAATTATCTAATGGGCAAAAACGTGATGAGAACGAAAGCTATTCGTGAGAAAGATGGTCGAGGCAGACACGCCACGAGTCACAGACAATTACTAGTGTTAAGAAATGGTGCCAAAATCATTGATACACCGGGAATGAGAGAAGTTGGGATTTGGGATGCTACCGATGGATTGAAACAGAGCTTTGCTGATGTAGAAGGTTACTTTGGGCAATGTAAATTTAAGGATTGCCACCATCAAAGTGAGCCTGGATGTGCCATCAAAGAAGCTTTGCGAGCAGAGAAATTGTCTTTAGACAGATGGGAAAGCTATCTTAAACTACACGCAGAAGCAAAATATACGTACGATAAAACAGCCTATTTGAAAGAAAAGACAAACAGGGAAAAAGGTATCAGTAAAATGGTGCGTCAGCTAAAAAGCGATTACCGACAGACGGCTTGTTTTGACAGTTTTATCTGTGAAGAATGCGGTCGACCTGTAAATCCTGAAAATGCAGGTAGTCAGCATCGCAATCACTGTCCCCACTGTTTAACGAGTCTCCATGCGGATACTCTTCCTGGAGACCGAGCTTCGTTGTGCCGAGGGAAGATGGATCCTATCAGTATTTGGTCCAAAGAGGATGGCGAATGGGCAATCATTCACCGTTGCCGAAATTGTGGTACCCTAAAGACGAATCGAATTGCGGCTGACGACAATCAAGAAAAACTCATTCACTTGGCAACAAGAGCGATTCAGTACCCACCCTTTGCTATAGAGAAATGTTAATTGTTTTGGTTTATAACGAAAGGAGAGCCACTGATGTATCAAATCCACCACATTCAAATTACTGTCAACGATGTAAAAAAAGCGGAACCTTTTTATGACCAATTGTTCCATTTGCTAGGTTTTGATATTCAAAAGAAATACTCAGGCTATCTCGAACATGCCGATATGGAAGTAGTGGAATATTTGAGTGATACCTTTGATTTTGGAATCTGTTCGCCAAAGCAAGAATGGGTCAATGAAACAATTGATTCTAGAAAGCCTGGTTCCCTCCAACACATTGCTTTTAAAGCAGAAAGCAGGGAAGCCGTAGACGCGATCTATCCAAAAATCAAAGCACTAGGAGTAAAGATTCTTCATGGGAAACCAATGGAATACAAAGAACGGATCGCGCCTAATTATTATGCACTATTCTTTGAGACGCCAGAAGGCCTCCGCTTTGAAATCTTTCATTATGCCTAAACTTGTGCTGACTTTTCGCATTTTTTGAATGAAAGAGTTTTAACCAAAAAAGACAAATCCTTTTCTGATTCGAATTGAGTTGATTCGATGAAGGGGAAAGGATTTGTCTTTTCTATTATAAAACAAGAATAGCTTAGTCTTGTTTTTGTTACGAAGAATGGCTATAGATTTTGATCGACTAATTTTGTCTTATTATTCTCCATTACTTTAAAGAATGGATAGTAAATGAAGATACTGATTACGATCAACAGTAGGCAAAAGAGAATGTTGCGCCAGTCCATACTTGAAAGATAAGCTTGTGCAAAAAACGGTGTGAAGGAAGGATCAACGATAAAGCCAATTTCATTCCCTCCACTATCCCATCATTGTTTGATTTTCGGCTAAACTGAGTCCAGATCAGATGGGAGGGAATGTATGAACAAACAAGCAGCGATACAGGTTCATGGATTGAGCAAAACATTTGGGAAGAAACGAGTGATTGATGATCTTAGTTTCACAGTCGAAAAGGGCACCATCTTTGGTTTGTTAGGACATAACGGGGCAGGGAAATCCACGACGATCGATTGTATTTTGGGCACGCAAAAATGTGATTCAGCAAGGATCTCGCTTTTGGGAAGAGATCCTAAGGCTGAACGGAAACGACTGTTTCAGTATGTGGGGGTCCAATTCCAAGAATCTGCCTTTCAAAATCAATTAAAGGTAAGAGAGATTTGCGAGATCACCTATTCGTTGTATGAAAACCCGCTAAACTGGAAGCAGGCGCTCCATGAATTTGGCCTTGCCTCTAAATTGAATTCATTTCTCGGAACATTATCGGGGGGCGAGAAACAGAAGCTATGTATCCTTTTGGCTATCATGGGGAATCCGCAAATCATTTTTTTGGATGAATTGACAACCGGACTGGACCCCCAGGCCCGGCGCGAGGTTTGGCGATACTTGCTCGCTTTAAAAGACAAGGGGGTCACTATCTTTCTGACCTCTCATTACATGGATGAAGTGGAAACGCTGTGTGATCGGATTCTAGTGTTAAACAAAGGCAAAGAAGTTGCCAGCGGGACAGTAGCTGATATTCTAGTAAAAGTGAATAAGAAGAATCTCGAAGAGGCTTTCTTGACGCTTGTTGGGGAGGAAGTGTAGGAATGAAAACATTTTGGTTGTTGTACAAATCAGAAGCAAAACTTTCTATGAGAGAGATGTCTTCAGTGATCTTTGGGATTTTTGTTCCAGTCGGGATCATTTGTCTGATGGCATTTATGGATCCGGACAATCACTCCTTGAATACGAACTTTGTCGCTGTCTCAACAGTCGGGATTTGTTCAGCTGGTGTGATGGGGCTTCCGCTAGCATTGTCTTCTTATCGGGAACGCAAGATCTTAAAGCGATATCAAGTAACACCGATCAGCCCAGCACAGTTACTTTTCGCCCATCTGTTGTTTTGTTTTACGATCAGTATTGTTTCCATGCTGTTGATATTAGGCGTTTTGATCACGTGTTTCCAATTTTCCTATGTCGGTCATTGGGGACAATTTATTTCTGCCTATTTGTTGGTGATGGTTTCGATCCATGCCGTCGGGTTGATTGTCGCCAGCTTGTCTCCTAGCGAAAAAGCCACCGGTGCGATCAATTCAGCGATTTTCTTTCCGATGTTTTTTCTTTCAGGAGCAACCGTTCCATATGAAATCTTGCCAACCGGTTTACAGAAAGTTGCCGATGTCATGCCACTGGCCCAAGGAATCAAATTGCTGAAGGCAGTCACATTCCATGAAGAAACAGGAATCTTTTTCACGATAACACTTTTAGTGGTCATTACATTGATCGGTCTATTTGTTGCGATCAGATATTTCCGTTGGGAGTAAAAGCAGTTCAAATAAGTGGACCAAGCAGAAAAAGGATGCAGACTTTGATCGCTGCATCCTTTTTCTTTGCTATATCAAACCCTACACTATACCACCAATGTATAGTTTCTTGCTAAAGTCTTGAAAGAAAGGTGGTTTGAGAGATGACGATGACCAATGAAAACAGCTATTTAGCAGATGTGATTAAAATGATCACCGCGCAAATCCAAGAACTTGAAACAACCGTGGATACTAATGAACAAGCCTACAAAGAAATCAAAAAATATACGGTGGATTACAAAAACGAATTAGACAAATACGAAGTCTATAACCATCAGCAGAACTTATCGTTTATCGATAAACGGAATACCTTTGAGACCAATCGCATCGCAAAATTGTCGTATCTGCAAGAAACACCTTATTTTTCTCGGATCGACTTTCAATTTGATGGGGAAGAGGAAGCCGAGAAATTTTATATTGGCAGATATGGGTTTGTCGACAACTACGGGCAGCAACTGGTCTATGATTGGCGCGCACCGATCTCTTCTTTGTATTATGATTTTCCTTTAGGGAGCGCTTATTATGAGTCGATGGGAAAGAAGTTTACCGGCAGCTTGCAATTGAAGCGACAATTTGACATCAAGAATGGCACAATCCGTTTCTTAGTGGACAGCAACGACTCCTTGAACGATGACTTTTTGATCAATGAACTGAGTAAGCACACGACCAAAGAGATGAAAACCATCATTCACACGATCCAAAAGGAGCAAAATGAAGCTATCAGAGACTCCAAAACAAAAAATCTACTCATTCAAGGGGTTGCCGGTTCTGGAAAAACTTCCATCGCATTGCATCGGATTGCCTACCTGCTTTATCAAAAAAGAGCAGAACTCGCAGCATCGGAGGTGTTGATTTTATCTCCCAATGAGGTCTTCTCTGATTACATTTCCACTGTGCTGCCTGAATTAGGCGAGGATGATCTCTTTCAATTAGACATCACACAGTTGGTACAGCCATTGATGGGTGAATCACTAGTAATCGGGGATCACCAAGAGGAGATTGCAGAAATCCTCAGCAATCCTCAATCGAAAAAAGCCCAGTCCTATCTCCACAAACGATCCGCAAACTTCTTTTGGGCCATAACTGAGTACCTTGAAATGATCCCAAAGAAGCTGTCCCGTGAAGACCTAGTGATCCAGCCAGACATCTGTCTTATGAAACAGCAAATCAAAGCAGCGCTCGCCAACCTTCCATCATCAGCCCTTTGGCCGCAAATAAAAGAATTGGCACAACGCTTGGCCCAAGAGTTGCCTGGCGATCAAAATAAATTTGCGGCAAGGATTGCCCATGAATTAAAGAAGCGAACTGGAATCACCCAACCATTGAAGGAATATGAAAAATTCCTAGCCACGCAAAAAGAAGTGTTACTCAGAGAAGAAAATACACTTGCCTATTCCGATGCCTTCCCGTATCTCTTTTTTAAATGGAAGATCGAAGGACTGCCGATCAATCACCAAATCAAGCATCTTGTCATTGATGAGATGCAAGATTATTCTCTTCTCCAATTTTATTTACTGGATCAATTGTTTCCCTGTCAAAAAACGATCTGCGGAGATGTTAGTCAAAATCTACTCAGTGAGGATCCTGATTTGTTGACCCAAATACAAACAATCATTCCCGACAGCCGCGTGATTACCTTCAATAGGAGTTACCGATCCAGCTATGAAATCATGACCTATGCCAAACGCTTTACCACCAATCAGGATCTCCAGCCGGTGGAACGTCACGGCAAAGTAGTGGCAGAGATCCACCTAACGAAAGAGCAAGACAAATGGACGGAACTTCGGCAGCAGATTGCTTCTTTTCAACAATCATCGTATCGAACCTGTGGCATTATCTGCCAGACCGAAGCCGCAATGACTGCGATCAAACAGCAGCTTGTTGAGGTCCCCTTGACTTGCCTGACAAAAGAGGCGAAAGCAATGGCAGAAGGAGTGATCCTTACCACACCTCAATTTGCGAAAGGATTGGAATTTGACCAAGTGATTCTGCCGGATGTCCACGCGCATCAGCTAACAAAAAAGAGTAATCTGCTTTATACTAGTTGCTCTCGGGCGCTGCATGAACTAACATTGTTAGTAACAAGCTAGGAGGGGGAGAATGAAGACCTATAGCACTTCCGAAGTTGCCAAAATCGTTGGCTTTCACCCAAATACCATTCGCCGCTATGAAGAATGGGCATTGATCCCCACGCCGCTGCGCAAGCAGAATGGCTATCGGATCTACACTGACTACCATCTAGAATTGATCAAAACGGCACGTATCGCTTTCCAGATTGAAGTTCTTCAGTCTGGGCTGCGAGAGCGGATGCGAGAGATGATCAAAGCATTAGCGAATTACGACTTTGATCACGCACAAACCTTGTTGGATCAGTATATCGTGGCGGTCGATCAAGAAATCGCTCAAGCCGAAGAAGCCATCCGCATCGTGGAACATTTGTTGAAAGGAGAGTCTGCAGACAGTAAGCTTTCCCTCAAGCGAAGAGAAGCAGCGGATCACTTAGGTGTCACTACCGATGCACTGCGGAATTGGGAACTAAACGGACTTCTTACTTTAAAGCGCAGTCAGAATGGGTACCGAATTTATGAAATGGACGACTTGAACCGTTTGAAAATCATTCGGATTCTACGCTCTGCCAACTATTCATTAGAAGCCATCTTGCGACTGCTCAATTCTCTGGATCAATCGCAGGAACCAGATATTAAATCTGTTCTAAACCAACCTGATCCTGACGAAGACATCATTTCTGTCTGTGACCGTTTGATCGCCTCCTTAGAAAAAGCCAAAGAAAATGCCCTCGGATTAACAGCCAAAATCAAGCAATTACAGAAACTCTCTAAAACGTTAGAACGCCCACCCAGCAGCCATTGAATACTGGTACAAAAGTGCAACGAGAAGAACCATCTGTAGAATTGGAGGAAAAAACATGGATCCATTCAAAAGCCCCATCCGCATCGAGTTTCCCTTAAGGGGAGAGTGGCAAGCCCCCACGACTCCTGTCAAACGCGTCCCCAGTCATGGAACCAACCGTATGGGAATGAGGTATGCCTTTGATTTTGTCCAAGTCAATTGGGACAAGCCCCATAAGCCGTTTTACGATACCTCTTTTGCCAGATATTTCCTATCTGGTGTGCCATTAGCAAACTGTTACTGTTGGGGTCAACCAATCTACGCCCCATGTGATGGTGAAGTCATTGCTGTGGTTGACGGCATTCCTGAAAGGCAAACCGTTCATTGGATATCCGACGGCGCTATCGCAATCAAAAATGCCCGCACCTTTAATGAATACCAAGACGATTTTAGCCAAATTGCTGGCAACTATTTAATCGTGAAACACGCCCCACAAGTTTATCTTGCTTTCGTTCATTTGCAGACCAATTCCATCGCTGTAGCTGTCGGTCAACAGTTGCAAAAAGGCGAGTTACTAGGAAACGTCGGTCACTCTGGCAATTCCACCTCGCCTCATTTGCACTTTCAAGTCATGGACAGCGATGACATTGCCCATGCCCAAGGCTTACCCTTCGTCTTCGAGAAGTATGAACTCTATCAGGAGAATCACTGGGAAATGGTCTATGATCAATTGCCTTCGGATACAGATCGGGTGAGGTTTTGAGGAAGCATATTTGTTAGAAGTAGGGGAGCTGCAGATTGTGAGAAGAATAAAGTTATATAGATATATACTAATATAATCAAATTAGGCTGTTGTGCTTATGCTAAGGGCACTACAGTTT
>NZ_JALAHI010000092.1 GCF_022711995.1 Enterococcus sp. | reverse complement strand
TGTTTATATAGGGACGTTGGGTTTGTTTTTGCTATCGTAAAGGGATACGAAAGCCAGTAAAATTGCTTGTTGTTTGTTGTTTTCGTTTGTTAATGATGTAACAATGGTGATGGGTCGGGTTTAAAAAGCGAAATCAAAAGCAATCAAACAAAAGAAAGAAAGTTGGGGGAAAAAAGTGAAAATAAGTGGATTAAAGAAATTAGTGATCGGCGCTGCAACTTTATTATTGCTTAGTGCTTGTGGTAGTGACGGGGCAACAAAAGATAGCGAAACAGCAAAAAGTTCAGCATCATCAAGTGAAACAGAAGTGGCTTCAGGTGCGTCTGAACAAGAATATACCGATCCTTCTGAATTAAAGGATCAATATGATATCGTCATCGTTGGTGCTGGTGGTGCCGGAATGGCCGCTGCTTTATCTGCCAAAGAAGCTGGTATGAATCCAGTCATCTTGGAAAAAATGCCAATCGCAGGCGGAAACACATTGAAATCTTCTGGTGGGATGAATGCTTCTGAAACAAAATTCCAAAAAGAACAAGGAATCGAAGACAGCAACCAACAGTTCTTTGATGATACACTAAAAGGTGGTAAAGGTACGAATGACCAAGAACTTTTACACTACTTAGTCGATAACTCAGCTTCAGCCATTGACTGGTTAGACGGCATGGGAATCACATTAGACAACATCAGCTACAGTGGTGGTGCAAGTGTGAAACGTATCCACCGTCCACATGATGGTTCTGCTGTCGGAACTTACTTGGTAGATGGACTATTGAGAAATATCCATGAAAAGGAAATTCCTTTGTTCGTAAATGCGGATGTGAAGAAAATCAACGAAAAAGATGGAAAAGTTACTGGCGTTTCTGTAAAAATCGGTGATGAAGAAAAAACAATCAATGGGAATGCAGTTGTCGTTACCACTGGTGGTTTTGGCTCAAACAAAGAAATGATTGAAAAATACCGTCCAGATTTAAAAGGGTATGTCAGCACAACATCTGAAGGTAGCACAGGAGACGGTATCAAAATGATCGAATCTCTTGGCGGTGCAACAGTTGATATGGATCAAATCCAAGTTCACCCAACAGTTGTTCAAGATACAGGGATGTTAGTCAGTGAAACAGTTCGTGGAGAAGGCGCAATCTTAGTTAACCAACAAGGTGAACGTTTCTACAACGAATTAGAAACCCGCGACAATGTTTCTGCAGCAATTACCGCTCTTCCAGAAAGCTACGCTTACTTGATCTTTGATGATGCGTTAGCAGGTCGTGCCAAACAAGTTGATTTCTACAAAGAACAAGGTGTAGTTATTGAAGCAGATACAATCGAAGACTTAGCGAAAAAAATTGATATGGATTCTGATACTTTGGCAAAAACATTGGATACATGGAATCAATCAGTTAAAGACAAAAAAGACGAAGCATTTGGTCGTGAAACAGCAATGGATTATGACTTAACAACTGGTCCTTACTATGCGATCAAAATCGCACCAGGAATCCACCACACAATGGGTGGTGTAAAAATCAATACCAATACACAAGTCTTGAAAAAAGACGGTTCTGTTATTGATGGTTTATACGCTGCAGGAGAAGTAACTGGTGGTATTCATGGACAAAACCGTATCGGCGGAAATGCAGTTGCTGATATCATGGTCTTTGGTCGTCAAGCAGGAGCTCAAGCTTCAGACTACGCGAAAAAATAAATAAGCATCACTATTCATAATAGATAGCACGCAAAAAACGTCCAGCTGTAATAAAAGCTGGACGTTTTTTTGATACTCCTGTTGCTAAAAGTTGCTGGATCGATGAGAAACAGTGAAAAAGCCTTTGGGATTCGGTTCGTAGTAAGTGCTGCGCCAGACAATCAGTGTTTCCTCTATAGATGAAAACAAAGCGAGCAGGAATGTCACGACCCAAATATATCCTGATACGCCACCAAAAGTAAATGCCACGAAACACAGGAGAAACAAGGCAAGACCCGTCATCTTGTTGCTCAATGTGTGCAGCATGCCCCATTGAGCAAACTTTACTTTGGTCAAAATCAAATTAAGGAATCGAACACTAGCGATTAAGACAATGCCATAAATGAGCCAATCTGGATAGATCTTGGTTTTAATGTAAAGAAAAAGGACAATGGACCAAAAAATAAAATCACCTAAACTATCTAGTTTTGAGCCCAAGGTTGTTTGCAATCGATATTTTCTGGCGATAAATCCATCTAAAACATCCGTCAATCCGCAAATGAGGTAGCAGATCGAAAACAAGGGCTGCTGATTGATCAATAAAAGACCAGCTAGCACGATCCGTGCAACGGACAAAAGATTAGGTAGATAGCTGATGGTGATCCCTTCTTTCTTTTTTGATCCTAGAATAAGCAAGAAACAACTGGCTGGCGGTGCGTGAAAAAATCAAGCCCATAAGTTCGTCCAAACCAGCGGAACAGATTGAAAGAAGAGGAGTAAGTGGGACTAGGATTTTCCTAAGACCTGCTAGCCCCCATCGTCATTCCACCTAGCTTTCGCTGATTGATTCCCACTATTTTTTCTGTTACGGATAGCCTCAGAGACGCTTAATTATGATTGTGTATAGCTCTGTTACCCTACCACTGGGAATAAGCCAATGATGACACCCATGACGATTAATTCGATTGCCCCATTCACTAAGTGCAGTCCAATCAATTTTTTACTTTGACCAGCATAAGCTGCATTTACGAAAGTTGCCACAGCAAATACGCCCAGCCATAGCAAAATAGCTACTTGCAAGCTCGTCATCATCCAACCGTCATGGTCAAACTTATTGAACCAATAGGTGACTTGTCCTAGTGTAAATGCCAGTAATAATCCGCCCACAGCTGTCCCACCAAAAGTAAAAACGATATCGCCAGCAGACATATGATGACTTTCTTTATTTAGCATGCCGGACTCTTTTGCCCAAAAGCGCCCCCAAGCATGGATCGGATTATAAAGTAAGCTCCCACTGATGATAAAAGCAAGTGTTGCCAAAAGAATAGCGATAAAATTGAAATGTGTAAGCATATAGGTACTCCTTTTTTTAATTATTGTAATCTTTTTTGTATTTGTTGCCTAGCTTGATATGCAGGATTAAGCAAATATCAATAAGTTGTAGAAATTTTCTTACACGAACCTTTCAATTTTGTTATTTTGGATTGGGACTTAAGGCCGATTTCCACTGTTTTTATTTTGTTAAGATAGAAATAGAAATGAAAGGAGTATCTTATGAAAACAATCTTACGAACAATTTTATCCATCAGCCTTTTTCTTATCCTTCTATGCGGAGGCATCATGTTCTACACTAATCGAGCTTCAGGGGAAGTAGCGGGGATTTTGGATCAGTTGAACCCACTGGTTCCAAAGAGTGAAATTTATGTAAAAACACAAGAGCCAGAATCGGTCAATAACTATGGCACGGCTCATTATAAGCAAGCAGCAGCTACTGCAGATGGTCAGACGCGAGTGGTTGAGTTTGAAGGGATCCAAGTCTTAAAAACGGACCGCTATTTAAAACTGACGAATAAGGGCGCTCATGTGGAGACATATGAAGAAATTGCCAAAGAAGAAGTACCGGCAGCCGCGCTGAAAGAAATTGACAAATGATAGGATAAGTCTGATGAGGAAAATGCAGAGGGAAACCAGCGGTAGCTCAAAACATTTTTTCACTACTGCTGATCCCTGGTGTGGAGCTATTTCTATGACTAAAATTTTTGACTGAAACAAAGTTATACACATATCAACAGCTTTATCCACAATATATAGTGGGAACTTATTTTCGCCTACAATATCTTGTTGTTTGTGCTGGTAGGATGCTTTTTCTACCGGCAAGAGCTATCGTTGTGCCGACTAAAAAGAATTTCTATGACGCTCGTTCAGCCACTGCTCTACGTGATCCAGTAAAAAATCTGTAACGAGATACGTTAGCAAAACTGCGAGAAAATAACCGAGCAGGTCGATTTGCAGTTGAGAATATTTTTCCACGGAAAAGAGTACCCATTGATTTTGAAGAGGTTCGTTGTTTCGATACCAAACGAATCTTAGGGGAAATCCTAACGCATATTCATATAAGGAACCAAATCGTTGAATGGAGGCGGGAAAAAGATAGACACTAAGAATAGGCAGACTGAAACTAAAAAGGAGAAGCTTGCTTTGTTTTTTCATTCTGACACCTCCGCAAAAAATACTACCTATCAATTATC
Organism: Enterococcus sp.; assembly: GCF_022711995.1. GTDB lineage: Bacteria > Bacillota > Bacilli > Lactobacillales > Enterococcaceae > Enterococcus_D. Next base: position 2,010 of record NZ_JALAHI010000092.1, on the reverse strand, counting down.
ACTATAATTGTTATAGAAGAAAAGCAACTTTTTGTTTACAATAAAGGAGAAACTAGGGATGTAAACCAATCGTTTCTCCCTGTAAACTCTTGGTTTCTCCCTGTATTTCGATAAAAACGATAGAGTAAAGCTAAAGATGAAAGGAGTGATGTCATGAAGAAATTAGTGTTTTTAGTCGCCTGCTTGTTAGGTTTTGCCGGGGGATCTCTTGTAGCCTCCGCTGATGAGAGCCATCCAGAAGAACTTGTTTATGAATTGACTGCTGGAACCGAACGTCAAGAAATAAGCTATCTTGATGAAGCAGGAGAGGAAGTCGTCTTATCGGTTGAATACGTTCAGCCTCTTGCACGAATCGCCAAAGGAACTTATAAAGTTTCTAAAACAGTCAAAGGAAGTTGGACTGCTTCCTACAATGTGAAGATCGATTCCAAAGAAAAGATCACTGCGGCCACAGATTTAAGCATCAAAGCATTGAAAGGAAGTATTACTTCAAGTTCCTTAACACACACCAGTACGAAAGCAACCTGCAGCTTTAAACAAAAAGCTGGAACGATTACAACAAGTGCAAGCGTGACCGCAACCATTTCTAATGGTAAACTAGTTGTAAAATAGGTGTAGGAGATGAAATTGGTGGCCTTAGCAGAACAACTCAAACGGTATCGTGAAAAAAGTGGGTTATCCCAAGCTTCTGTAGCGGAAGAATTGCAAATTTCTCGTCAATCGATTTCTAAGTGGGAAAATGGGCGCGGGTATCCCGATATTGATAATTTGGTATTACTGAGCAAGCTTTATCAAGTGTCTATCGATGAACTGTTACAGGAAAATGAGCAATTAAAAGAGCAGATCCAAAAGAACAATGTGGAAATCGAAGACAAAAAGAAAAAGTTGAACTTTATTACTCAGCAAATGTCTTCTGAGAAAGATGAAGGGCTGATTTTGTTGCTTTTAGCTGGAGTCTCTTCATTTATTTTTCCGTTAGGGATCCTATTAGGAGGATTTGCAATCTGGCGCAATAAAAAGACCAACTCTTTTTATCGATTGGTCTATGTTGTCTGCGCCATCGCATTGGTATTAAACATATATGATGGCTATGTGCATATTGCAAATATCTTGAATTGGGGTACAACAACGATCGAACAAGTGGGCCAGTTGACTGTAGAGGTAGCAAGAGCAAAAATGATGTTTTAACGTGATTCCTGATTACTGTAAAACAATCAAAAAAATCCTTTAAAAAGGACGCCATCCTAGTAAGCACTAGAAAAATATTCTAGTCGCTTTTACTAGGATGGCGTTTTTTTGGAATATCTGCAGCTATTTTTTCTTAGTCTTATAAACCAGATAGAAGATGATGGCAATCGTCGAAAGTGCTAAACCGAGTAGATTGTACATCAAGTCAGAGGCTGGTTCATAATGATGATGGTTAAAAACATTCAGTAAAAAAATCAAAAATGGGATCAAAAGAAACAACAACGTTACATTCTTTCGCCATGGAATAAACAGTGAGCCAATAATAAGAAATAACAAAACCGGAATCCAGAAAATCAATCCGCCAAGGGTTTCTATATTTCTTCACCTCCCTCTAGCTTTCTATATAGCCTTCTATCTAAAAAAGTAGAATACTTCTTTCATCTGAAAAAATTCCAAGAAAACAAAGAAATCTCTATGAATAGGTGGTGAGGAAAAAATAACATTTTTCAAGTAAGCACTTTTGTTGATTGCTAAATGGTTACTAGTTCAAGATAGTTGTTTGATGGATAGTATCTTTCGCAAGAGGAAAAGCCCCCTTAAAAGTAGATGGTTGCTAGCCATCGATTCGGTAGTGAGCCTCTGCCTTAGTGAGGATATAGAAACCATTGTCTTGGGATCACTCTACCTAAAGAAGCAATACATGAAAGAAGAATAATCTGGTTATACTTCTTTCATGTATTGCTTCAATTTCTCATAATTCAAGATATTTGCAATATGCACATAGCCATCATATATGTTTAATACCAATGCGATGGCGCAGAC
>NZ_JALAHI010000091.1 GCF_022711995.1 Enterococcus sp. | reverse complement strand
TGACTGCAGTTGTCTCCTTTCTTTTGCTCGTTCCTTTTTCAGTAGAAGAGAGTGGTAGTAGGAGGAACTAGATGAATTATGCTCAACTTGAAAATAAACTAAGCAGTAACACATCATACATCAATAAAAATGATGACGAGATTTTACAATCGTTTAGGAAAAAATTCGATGTTGTCCACTATAACGACAAAGAACTATTTGTTTTTCATAACCAAAGAGAATTTAGGCAACAAAATCATCTAATTTCTTTGCATCACAGAAATAGCGGACGAGTTCCAATGCATTTATTTCATTACGTTGTGATCACTTATGTCTACTCTGGAACGTTTACAATTGATGTAGAAAATACTAGCGTGACCCTTTCTGCAGGAGATATTATTATATTTGACAAGTATGTTCCTCACAGCGTGCATCCCACATCAGAAAATGATTTAGGCATCAATATTATCTTACATGAGCACTTTTTCCATACTATTTTTACAAATAAACTACCAAATGATCGTTTGATAACAGAATTTATTTTTGAAATCGTCAATCGACAGGCCACCCATAACCATTATCTTGTTTACTTTACGGATGATGATTTTGGGATTAGAAATTGTATTCGAAATATTTTATGCGAATATTTTGATCCCGATTTAAGCTCTGCGGATATGATTGACCATTATATAATGATTCTGATCATGCACTTAGCTAGAAAGAAGAGCTATGATACGAACCTTGCTGCAATGAACTATTCAAATAAGGATCTGCTTAAAAATATCACTTCTTACATTGAACAAAATTATATTTCTGGAAATTTAAACGAATTATCCGACTCTTTAGGTTATACCCCTTCTTACATTAGCAGACGCATCAAACTGGTTTTCGGAAAGACGTTCAAACAATTAATCAATGAACAACGTATGGATAAGGCAGCTTTACTTCTCAAAAACAGTGAGTTACCCATCTATGAGATAGCTGATGAAGTCGGCATTAGTAATATTACCGCTTTTTATAAACGCTTCAAAGATTATACCAGCTACACCCCATTCGAATATCGGAAACAAAAAGTCTAAAAAACTTGCGAATTTCTTTTAGTAAGCCAATAAAAGAAGTCGCAAGTTTTTTATCATGTCTTACAACGGCTAATGTACGGGATAATCTATTATGGCAACTAATGAAGCCACTCTTTTTTCTTCAAAACGAATACTATCAGCTCAAATAGCCACTGTATTATCCTTACCAATTTTGTGTTAATCATGTGATAAGTGTTATTTTTCTCAGATTCCTACGGTTATTCATTTTACGCCTTCCTCTTGTTAATCCACATCTTGCTCAAGAAACCAAGAGTTCACATCATCAAGGAGATAGGCTACTTTAGAATTTGATTGATTCACAGATTTTATTTGCTTGATTTTGTATTTTTTCCCTTTGACCCAAGAAGGGATCTTCTGTCCTGTTTGATAATTCGTAGCAAAACTTTGCACGATGACAGTATCACCAATTTTTTTCGCAGTATTATTAGTAGTTATTAATTGAATGTCATTTTGATGAGCCCAACCAAGACTATCAATTAGGTACGGTTTCTTTCCAGTTACAATACGTGTGATGGTTCCTGTTTTGTTTCTGCTGACCGTTGTTCTTCCTGTTCCATCTGAATCACGATACAACGCATCGACAATTTTCACCTTGTCACCGATTTTGAAAGATACCTTTTGAGCAGCGATCGATTCGTTTGACGAACTTGATAAATAACCAAAAACATCTAAAGCCCCATCCACTGCTTTTTCCATGCTATTCATCAAAGCTTTCATGTCTGATGGATTGTCAATAAATCCCCACTCAATAAGCAAAACCTTTTTACCTGCACCAGAATTGCGAGCAATCCCAAGCCAAGTTCCGTCTTTTGGTCCTCGATCAACTAATCCTAATGCCTTAGCAATTGCTGCTGATAATTTCGCAGCAGTGGCTTTGCTGGCTGATGAACCATAAAGAACTTCTACACCGGTAGCTGTTCCGTTAAATGCATTCAAATGATTGGAAATATGCCACCCATCCGCACATTTATTAATATTGCTAGCTACGTTATTTACAATTGTGTTAGCATTCGTACCAAAGTTATCGGAAATATCTTTAAGTCCAGTCTTCTTGACCATCATAGCAGTAATTGTGCGAGCAACCTCCGCTTCCTTATAGCCGCATCCAACGGCACCAGGATCGGTCCAAGTATTTCCATTTTTCCGTCCACCATGTCCTGCATGAACTGATTTAATACTCATTTTTCATCATCCTTTCTAGATAAAAAAGAGCAGCTTATTCAGATGCCCCATCATCTTTATGTTCTGTAAACTCCTGACCATTCCCATAATCATTTTTATGATCCATGCGCATTTGAGAAAAATATTCTTTCAATTTATCTGGTAAAGGCAAAAATTCCGCAACATTTTCTAGCAAAGAAATTCCTTCATTTGCAACATAAAACATAATGACAATTTCCCGTAATGGTACAACTTGATTCGTCATGCGTTCCAATTCCACGGCTACTGCAACTACTAACAAAATCATGCCTTTTTTTAGTAATCCAATGAACCCTATTTCGCTATTAAGCTGCTTTAACTTAATAGATTTTGTAATGCCAGATAAGTAATCTGCAATCATTAGAAAAATCAAAGCGTGTAAGATACCATCCATACCTCCTAAAAAACCTACTATTGTTCCTCCAATCAGAGCTACTACCGTTGATATACTATTAAAATGTTTTTCCATCGTGGTTTCTCCCTTTTAATATAAAAAGCAATCAACTTATTAAGCTGATTGCCTCCAACTAATGTAAGATTAGTCTGTTTCTTCTTATTTTTTTACATTTGCAACAATTTCTGCAACATCTTCACGAATAGGCGCAGGTACGCTTTCAATAGTACGTTTGCCTTCTGCGATATGAGTCGCGTATAACATTTGTAGTGCTGAATACATAGCTCCCCCTCCTTATCTTGACAAAATCATGTCCGATATTTCCAATAAAGCTTCTTGCGTCAAAGTCATCTCTTGCCGCAATAATTCGTTTTCCAGCTTTAGTTTTTCAAGTTCTGATGGCTCACGTTCGATGTTCTCATCTACAATTGATTGAATAAAGGTACTCATAATTTCAGGATTATTCTCAAACTCATTTACAAGTATATCGTCGAATAATTCATTTAGTTCTTCATTCATATATCCCTTGTCATCAAGGATGATTTTCTTATAAAGCGTCGCGAATTGAGCTTGTTTTTCACTCATTTATAGAACCTCCTTCTAATCCAATCTTATAATACCGGTAAATGGTAACCAATCTCCTGCATTGCAGTTTTTCCATTCCGTACCATATCGATGACGTGACATCTTGAATACTAAATTACTTCCACTATCAGTCATTCCCAGTAGCCATTCTTGCGCACCAGAAGCTTGTTGGACCATCGGACTTGTTGACCAACTCCCGCTTATTCCAAGAACTGACTTAGGAATAGAAACCAAATCATGTTCTTGAGTATTATTGGTAACAGTCAACGTTTTTGTAGGAGAAACCGTGCCAGAAATAACCAGTGTACCTTTATTTAAAAGCTGAATTTTGACTTTAGAGCCTTCACTTCCGCTATATAATTTAAAAGAAGACGTCAGATACTGACTAACATCGATCCGAGTTGGATTTGAGACAGCTGTTATTTTAGAATCAACTTCCGTCTTAGTATAAGCACCAACATTTCCAGCTGGTATTGCAATATTACTTGTTCCATTAAAGGACACCCCTGCAATCGTCCTCGCAGTTGCTAGTTTCGTCGCCGAGGGGGCATTACCAGCGATTGTCGTGGCAATAGCTGCATTTCCAGAACCATCAAAGGATGTTGAACCTGTCACTCCACCAGTTAGAGAAATTGTACGTGCGGCATTTAATTTACTGGCAGTTTGTGCAAATAAGCCAGATTGCATTGTTCCATTTGCTAATGGTATAACAACCCAATTTCCCCAACCAGAATAAGCTTTGCGGACATACATGATGCAACTATCGTGAACAGTAACTCTTTGTATCACGTCAGCTGTTTTTATTACTTCCAAAGCAAAAGCTTGTGTTGTAGGAGAATTACTAATTGTTTTGGCTGTTGCATTTAACGGACAGGAATAGATACCTGGAGTTTTATAATTATTTAAGTCTGTGTTTGCAAGAATTTCTCCAATATTTGGATTAGCAGTAATCGAGATGTTGCTTGTCCCGTTAAAAGAAACACCATTGATTGTTCTTGCGGTTTGCAATTTTGTTGCACTTGCGACATTGCCGCCAACGATATCGGATTTTGTGGTAGCTATTTTTGAATCCGTTTCGGTCTTCGTATAGGCCCCAACATTGTTTGCAGGAATTGAAATGTCTTTCGTGCCGTCAAACTCCACTCCGGCAATCCGTCTAGCGGTCTGTAGCTTGGTAGCTGAATTTACTGATCCGGCTTGTATTTCCGATTTAGTTGCAGCTATTTTCTGATCTGTATAAGCAATTGCTTCTGCTTTTTTTGTATCAGTATAAGCTTTTGCTGTGCTTACTGTTGCTGCCTCTTTTTCATCAACCTCTGTTTTGGTATACGCTCCTATCTGTGCTGCTGTCACACCGTGGGGGTTGTCTTTTTTGATTGAATGAGCAGTGGTATATTCCTTTGCAGTTGCAAGAACCGCCGCATCTTTAGTATCTGCTTCACTTTTCGTATACGCTCCGGTTTGCGCCGCAGAAACCCGGTGAGGATTGGCTTTGTTATCTGCATGATTTGCTAAATTGGTTGCATTTTGTGTATTACTCAATTGTGCTTGCTCTAAGCCGTCTTCCCATCTCTGAGCATCTTCGGGGTAAATAATGTCTTCATTTTTCCATTGTTTTGTCATCTACTTCACCTCTATCCGATATTTGAACAATGTATTTCCATTGATTGGAACATATACTTTACATTCTGAAAGTAAGCTTTCCTCCTCAAAGAATTCAATTTTTTTTAGCAGAGAAATTTCTTCTGGAATTTCAAATTCTACGAGCAAAACATTTCCTTCGAATATTGCACTAAAATCATTGATAATGATGGCTTCATTTAGCCGTATTTCGGTAATCATTCGCTTTATTTCATGAGTGACTTTCGACTTTAAATTTTCACTAATCAATGAAAAATCACCTTCCCTTCTTCTCCTCGCCTTAACAACGAATCTCTCCCTATCCGACTTTTACCTATGCGGAAATAAACCAAAGGTGACGTCGTTCCGCTCTCTAAGATTTCAATTTTTTCGTGGTAAGTTGGTCTTTGGATATAAACGATATTTGCAGGTTTTACTTTATTAATAAGGGATTGCGCCTCGATAAACCAGTTTGCATTTTCCGTAGCTGTTTCCAAAATGATTTGATAGTCATCGTAGTTGATTACAAGCAAGTAGTTGTCTTTTCCAAAAACTTTATTTAGCTGTTCCTTTAAATAGGTGACCGTAAAAGGAGGTTTTGATTGCAGACGATTCAAAATTCTTTGTTTTCTAAATGCAAGATCTTCCACTTCGGGATTGGCTAAAATCCCTAGAAGTTCCTCGTGAAAATAGATTGTTTGCTCATCTGCAGTCTGAATCCACTGATTGTCTTTCACCTTTTTGACCTTTTCATCTATTTCTTGGATCATCGCTTCTTCAACTGCAAATAAAACATCAAATTCTCGGATATCTTCATACCAATTAGGTACTAACTCTTTAAGATTCATGAACAATCACTTCCCCAAGCATTGGTAATTCCTGTTTGCTGTTTGATAATTCCATTTGAACGTCTGCTTCTATCCCATTTAGTTCTAAGGCTTGCACGTTGGCGACGCCGGGAACAGTTAAAAGTGCTGCAGTAATCTGGGAGCGAAAAATCCAGCACTCATATCCAGAATCCCTTCGTTCATCCCATGATTTTCTGACTTTGTCAAAGTAACTGGCGATGACGTTTTTGATTTGCATTTCAACTTGGGGATAGGTGATTCCTGAATTAAGCGTCAATCCAAAAGAAACATCAACGACTTTTTTCGTTGGGCTAGCCACGGTTACTTTATGACCTATTGGTGCGTAACCTAGACCTTGACCATCTTGTGTTGGATCGATAATCTGTTGAACTTGCTCCACTAAGATTTCACTAGCTCTTTGGTAGGTGTCATCTAAAATTACCAGACGGACTGTTCCTCCACCATTCCAAACGGGATAAACTTGTACAGCCCCAACTCCGTCAATAGCGGCTGTCAAATTATAGTAATCTGAAATATTCCCGCCAAATGTCCCAACTCCTTTTGAATCAATGACTCTCTTTCTTAAATCTTCATCGGATTCTGTGTCGCGTGCTGGAATCAAGAGTTCAGTCAAAACGGCTTCTGCTAGCCCATTAAAATTGCTCAGCGGGAGTAACACACCGATATACTTATTGCCGCTATCTCCTGCTGTTTCAGCTTGTAATTGGTACATGCCTTCCTCTTCAGATGCAATCACTGTATAACACACTGGATCTTCTCCTATTGACGAGAAGCGGCTACCAATCGCTACTGAAAATGGACTGCCATCCTCTCTTGTTAAACGAACCCGCACGATCGCCTTAGTTGCTTGGATACGCTGCAGACCTGCCTCTTCTGCGCGATAGTCGAGATAGTCGCCTGTAGCCGTTGTGACAAATGTATCAAGCAGGACGTTCTTCAGTTGCATAACGAATTCTGCTAGTTGATAACAGGTTGGCGCTAAGGCATCATAAATGATTGATCCTTCCCGGGTATCGATTTCTGCCGGTACCTTGGCTAACGCTTGATTGATAAAGTATTCGTAATCATAGTTTTCTAAGTAACTGCCGATCTCCTCTGTTTTCATACCGCCACCTCCTTTTCAATTTTAATTTGACCATAGATCGTTACGACAAAAAAAGAGACCAAAACTGCGTTCTTGCTCTCTTGCGTTAGAGTAAAATTTTTCACTTCAATTATTCTTTCATCAACCGACAGTGCATCCTGAACAATTCGCTCAACCTCTGCTATCACGAGGTCTATGTCTTCCCCAATAAGGGATCGTAGTTCGACTCCATAGTTATCCGTATAGATGGGCCAAGTAAATCGCTCGGTATGCAGTACCTTCTCAATAGATTGACGCATCGCAGCTAGTTCATCGATCCAACCAGTGATGCGTCCATTCAACAAACGGTACGTTTTTGACGGAATCTGTTCTAAAAGTTCTTCCTGCATTTCATCCGCTCCTATCTAAAACGTAAAATTTTTGTCCTTTACTGACTCGCAGCATTCTGACACGCTCGCCGACTTGCAGTGAGGAAAATACTTGTGTAGAACCATATCCCGTCTTACCATCAATTGTGATGGAGAAATCTACCGAGAGTGGACGGACCATCTGAGACAAAATCAAATGGTTGCTGGTAATAGTGAATCGATTGTCCACTCGAATGGTCAAAGGACTGTCATTGGTCACTACTCCATAAAGCATATCTGACAAATCAGTTGGATTAGGCTGACTGTCTTTGATCCTACGAGCCAATTTTTCACCTGCCATTATGCCACCACCTCCACGTCCAAATCCATCGTGTGACTGTTGCCAAGATTGTGGGTACAGCTAGTGACTAAAGCTAACTGGTCATTGCCCATGCCTTCAGAATGCAAATCCTTCAATCGTAAAACAAAACTGCTACCGGCACTAATGGCCATTGAACCGATCGCTCCGATACTGATTGTTTTCACTTCTTGATTGTTTTCCCTCAGCAACGCATTTGCCTGTTGTTGCAATTGTGCTTGATTAAGTTCTGCATCACTGACATTTTCGACAATTTGCAGCCGCCCCCATTTTTCAATATTTTTCGCATCGATGGCGGTATAGATTTCACGCGTATTTCTATTCGCATCTTCCCGGATCACTTTCACTGCGTTGGCTGCTTGATCAATCGTGGCTTGATAATTGTAATCAGTCAGTAGCGATTGATCTCCCACAACAAGTTTGGTAATCAAACGGTTTAAAGTAGAAAATTCCAATCTTCCTCCATGATCACGGATACAGCACCGTAGGCCGCCAGCATTCAACCGGGTGTCTTCTAACGCATTTTCTAACATTGAAAAATAGGTTTTGTTATCCATAATTGTTGCCGGGCACTGATAAGAAACCGGATCTAAAATTTGATAAGGGATCCCCTGTATTTCACAAATCTTCTTAAAACGGGTTGAAACACTAGACGCATCAAAGACAATCGTATCTTCATTTTTGAGATAACGGAGACTGTCATAGGCCACGATCTGCCACAACGGAGAATTATTTTTCTTTCGAATAAACACTTTTCCTTTAAAAAAAGTTTTACCGTCAACTTTCGCTTCAATTAGGTCGCCGCTGTGAAGAAAAACCGTTGCATCTTCAATGATCGAAAACTCAAATTTTCCAGGTTGGGAATCGAGTGCTGTCGTCCAACTGGGATCAATGACAATTTCTGAAATATCATACATTCGGCGATTAGACACATTGGTTGCCAAAATTTGTAAATTCATTTGATCCGCCTCACACTTCCTGCAGTTACCCAGCCGCGCCAACCGCCATTCGTTAGTGTCACATGATACGGATGACTGCGTCCTTTTGCAATAAAATTGACTTTCCTCGTTGCGTTCACTTCCGTTTGCCCGGGTCCTGATCCATAGCTGTCGCGATGCAATCGCCCATTGACAATCACAGTACAGCCAATCGTTATCTCTTGGCTGACTACCGGACGAGTCGGTTGCGGACTGATTTGCTGAGTAACTGTTTTGACAAACTTTGCGGCATACTCCCGATACTCTTTTAGTGAGATAGAATATTCAATGTCCCCAGTCGAATCAACGATGGACCATCGAAATGATTCGATCGAGACCAACATATTGATTTTTACATCCGTTACAATCAGACGAATGGCCTGTTGGTCATCCATGGCTTTCTCAATCAATGCCACGTACTCATTGGGAGGCATATAAACACTTCCACTGATAGCCAAGGAGTGTTTTTTATCAGCTGGAAAAAAACAGTCTAACGAGACAGCTTTTAATCCTTTTGCAGCAAGTTGCGTGATTTCTCCCAACTTGACTACCTCATTTGCTTCATTCCGCCCAGGAACATCTACCGTAATTGATCCTGGATTGACAGGAAGCATATATCGCCTGCCACTGATTTCTAAATAGAACTTAATTGCCATATAAACCTCCTAACTTAAATCTGCATCCATTGCATCTAAAATCACTTCTTCCACTCGTTCAACAATATCCTCTACATTGAGTGCTTCTGCGTTGTTGTTTTCCACATTGATTGTCACTTGCGGAACAACCTGCTTGTGCTGCACGATTACTGCTTGACTAGTCGAAGCTTTGATTCGTGCGATATCCTTGTCATCTACTTGGACACTGCTGGTAATCACTTCATTGGCTGAGACGGTCGCTAATTGCTCTGGAATGGTGGCCATTGCTAAAGCCGCACTGGCTTTTTCTACCATATACTGAGCGGATACAATTCCCTTTGCCAGTCCCTCGGAGACGAAACCGCCAATTTCCATCATCACTCGCGATGGTGAATGAACATCTAATGCCTGACGGACAATGCTTGCCACTCGCATAGCGACCGTCTGAGCTGCAGAAATCGCCGATTCTGCACCGATTCGAATACCATTCGCCAAACCAGCCATTGCATACCCTCCAGTCGTTTGAAGCTGCAGAGGTAACCCATTAAACGCTTGGACAATTTCCTCCTTACTATTTTCTACTGCAGATTTCACCTGCGCTACCCCTGTTTCAATGCTGGTAGCAAGCATTTCCATTCCATTCGTCGTTGCATCTTGAATAGCCGTCATTATGGTTTCTGTAAGTGTCGTAAAGAGACCAACCATTGCTTCCATTCCCTCAGAACCTACTAATTCAGGAAATTGATTCATTACTTCAATAATTTCGCCAATGTCTTTGATTCTTTGGAGAACTGCTTCTTTATCCATAGGAATCTCTGCTAGTGCAATTAGCTTATTGGTGATCGCAATTAAGTGCTCAATGGATCCCGAGACATTGCTTAGCGTTGTTGCATCAAATTTGGAACCAAAAGTATTCCCCAACTTTTCCCAGAAACCTTCTTCGCCACTTCCAAGTAAATCAATAATCTCTAGGATATCGCCTACCTTTGTTTCAAGTTGCTGTTTATCAAAGGGAATTAGCCCTAGCGCGGATAAACCACTGGCTATACTTAGTAGATAATTCACTGAATCAATGACATGACTAAATGTCGATGCGTCAAAACCGCTAGTGAATTTATCTTTTAATGACGACCAAAATCCTTTGTCCTCATTATCGACACCAATAATCAAATCACAAATCCCCAACAAATCTTCAACCTTTTTTGTGATAGCATCAATCGGTAAAGGAACCATCCCTAACATAGAGAGGTCGCTGGCTATTTGAGTGATTGCAGCGACCGATTCAGCAATATTTTCATACATTGAATTGTCAAAGCCGCTTTTGAACGTATCACCAATTGTTTTAAAGATACTTTTCTCTCCGTTGATTGTTTTTACAGCACTTAAAATCTCGTGTATTTTTTCTCCCACATTGTCTGCTATCTCAATGCCTTCGATTTTTTGCAAATTTTCAGCTACTGACACTAATTCATCGACAATTCCAGCAATAAGTGAAGTGTTAAGGCTGCCAACAATATTCGACAAAAGATCCCCGATAGATCCTAAATCAGAATTAGTAAAAATTTGAATGACATCAAGCAAGTTAGTGATTTTTTCTTCCACGTTGCCAAATTCATCCGGCACCTTTTCGTCCACTTGTAGGATGGCTTCAGCCATCAGCATTAGCTCTCCTGCTACTGCTGCAATCGCAATCATTCCTGCAATAATCGCTGCGCCACCAATTCCTGTTGCTATGACCGCACCAATTGCGGTGGCCAAAGTAATAAACCCACCAATCGCTAGTGCGATATTCGCCAGTTTGTTCGAAAAACTTCCAAAATCATCTGATACTTTTTCATCGATTTGTTTCATTGCTTCTGCAGCTAACATTAGCTCGAGACTCATGGCAGCAATCACGACTAAACCAGCAATAGCAGCAGCTGGATTTAAATTAGCTAGTAGACCTGCTACTGCAACTAATCCTCCCATGCTTGCCAATGCCAGCGCCATAGCACCAATTTTAGCGGCAAAGCTACCAAAATCACTTGGTACATTGTCGTCTATTTGTTTCATCGCTTCGGCGGCAAGCAGCAGATTAAGGGATAAGCCCGCAACAATTAACAATCCGTTAAACGCTTTAGCTGGATTTTTGTCAGCTAAAGCTCCGGCTACTGCAACAATAACTCCCATAGCAGCTAAAGCCAGTGCCATAACACCAAATTTCTTTGCCAGCTCTCCGAGATCATCTGGCACTTTATCCATGACATCCTTCAACGCTTGCGCGGCTTCTTTGATAATGGTTACTATGCCGTAAACCAATGCTAAATTGGCTGCTTTTTTGGCAAAGCCATTAACCGTATCAAAAAAAGTGTTAATGGGTTTAACGAAGGATTCAGCTAAAAAATCGCCACCTGCTGAAGAAGATTCATTAGAAGATGCTTCTTTCCCAAAACCCAAAAAAACTTTCAAACGGTCAAAGAGGTCTGAAAGTTTCGTAAATTGGTCTTTGATTGTTGACACGACACCGCTAATTGGCTCCTTTAGCTTTTGAAAAGCTTTTTTAAAAAGCTCTAACTGTGGACCAAATCCTTTGAAGACTCCCGAGATTTTCCCCCACGCACCTGCAAATTTCAGACTGCCTTCACCAGCTATAGTTTTGATCACTGAGAAAAAATTTTTTATAAGGTTCTTGCTTTGCTCAAGACTCTTCACAATATTTTTTCCGCTAAAAACTTCACCCATTCCTTTTAACTTACCAGAAATTTCTTCAAATCCTTGTGAAATGGAGATTTTTATTTTTTCAAAAATCCCTTTAAATAAACCGGCACCAGACATGGCTTGTTTCAAACTCTCCATACTTGCCTTAACCAGTTTGCTAAGTACCGATTGTACTTGATCAAAATTTTCTATGCCGCCAACCAGTGCGGTGCCAAGATCAGATTGCGCAATATTTTCTATCTTTTCAACGACTTTGATGATCGCGTTCAATCCTTCGACGATTTTCGTAACAAAGTCTTTAATATCGATAAATGACGAGATCTGATCACCGAAGTTCCCAAACAATTCCATCAAGCGGTCTGTCATAGGTTGGATAATATTCCAAACTTGATCAATGCTAGTTTGCAGTGTTGCAGTCATATGATCGATCGCTGCTGACGCTGAATAAAGGACCTGCTCTAATTCAACCACTTGCTGCTTAAACGAATTCATTGACTGTGCGGCTTTGTCTAAGCTTTGATCAATGGTATTGAGTACTTCGGTGAACTGATCTCGAAGCATAAGGTTTGCTTCGAGTGTTGCCATTTAGTCACCTTCTTCTTGTTTTTTTCATTGCTTTTTCTTCAGCCTCGATACGCAGATCGGTAAACGCCATAATCATGGCCCGTTCGCGCTTTGGCAATGATGCAAAAGCTTCCGGCGTTAAGCCAGCGGTGTGATATGCATGATAGGCATACCACATCTCGCCGGATTCACCGGAAGCCATTATTCCTTTACATCTTCCTTCAGTTCCTCTTCAGATTCGTTGAAACCGTTGAGTTCCAAGACTTCTTTGGTCAAGTTGGCGTATTCTCCTGCTAGAAGCATCGCTTTTAAGGTGTCAGTCGCCGAGCCTTCTGTTTTATAATAAGCTTGCAGCTGAGCATCTTGTAGATCCGGTGTTTTCACGCATCGTGCCAATAAGGCATCTCCGTATTTATCCGTATCAAGCTCCTTGACCGTATTTCCAGATTTACTGCGCCGTTTAGTCGTATGCACTCTCTTTAAACGATCATTCTCTGTTTCGGAGATTGCTTCGATGACAATAGGTTCTGGAAAACGTTCAATCTTGATTTCTTTTGTGTCACCGACTACTTCCATCATGAAACTTTTAATATTCATTTTTTACATTCCTCCTAAATTATCCCAGTGTAGGCTGGCTAAATTGATCCAATAAATCAGCATCAGAAAAGGTGAAAGAAATCTCTTCATCTAATGTTTCTGATTCAATATCTAATTTAGCAATCGGCACCGAATCAAAAATAACCCCACTAATCAATGTTGATTGCCGACCGATGCTGCTGTTTGGATCATCGTTAGTCACTTTAATCGTCACTTCCGGGATAGTACCAGCTTTTAAATAGTCAATACCAATTTTTGCAAATTCGCTGGTTACTTTGTGGATAACCATTGTTCCCGTGCCATTTGCCCCTGCTACTTTTTGCTGATTCATCCGTTTACCCAAGACTGGCACCTCTGTCTTGATTAGTTCCACCATTGCTTCGATATTTTTTAGCCAAAACATCGGTACATTGCGTCCATCGATTGTCATGAAGGCAGTGCCCTCACGCCCTGAAATAATATCCCCTGCTTTTAAAAATCCACTCATTGACTATACCCCTTTCTTATAAGACCTCTACGGTCATGTAAAGTTTTTCCATTGCATCTACTGGCTGTACCTGGACATTCATCACAATTGATTCTTTCTCGTTTCCAGAACTGATCTCAATATCTTCAGCAGAAAAATTCGTGATCGCTCCAGCACCTTGCAACCCATTGAAGTAATTGATGCGATCTGCTTTGAATAATTCTCGTCCATCTTGATCATTGTTGATCTGACCAATGAATTTATCTTCAAAGGCTTTTTTCGAATTATTTGCAATATCATCTAAGCAACGCAAAACTCGATTCTTGGAAAACGCTTGGCTTTTTTCTGTGTTAAACGTAGTCAGGCTATTAATGTCTTGCTCAATCACAACAGACCCTCGTTGTTCAGTAAAGACAAATTCACCATTTTCCAATGCTGTGATGATTTCTGTGTTTAAGAAGCGTTGGGTGACATCCACCGCTCCGTCATACTTTTTATAAGTCAACGAAGTTGCTACACCAGCAGCGGCTGAAGCTCCAGCTACCCATGCAGTTGCTTGTTCCGCCGTAATAGTAGTACCATCTGATAAAACAACACCATTTTTGACATTGATTACTGCTTCGCTATCTGCTGCATAATCTGCTACGACTAATTGGCACTTTTTCCCTTCTTCGTTACGCATGCGATTGATGAAAGATACACCTGCTGCTTTCGTTACCGTGTCTTGAACAGGTAATGCTAAAGTATTGAAATCAAACAATTGGATTTTATTGAAAAAAGTCATGTAATCATTCATAGTTGCCGCAGTATTTGATCCGTTTTCTAAAACAATAGAAAATGCGGTCATCTCCCCTGAACCTGTGAAAGTCACCACTCGATTGGTTACCAATTCTTCCATTGTTTTTACCGTTTGGCGGTCAACAAGCTGGCCGGCTAAATAGGTTTCAACATCGTAGGCATCTGCCACGTTGACATTTTCTTTCGAGACAATACTGATGGCATTTCCTCGAGTACCTCCATACCGTGCAGTGACAGCAAGATCCCCCTCAGTTGCAATCGCTTTGCCTCCTGTTCCTACACGATAAACCAGTACCGTGGTAGCTTTTTTCAATGCTTCACGCAGTAATAATAATTGTGGGTCTGTTAAATCGTATCCAAATCCGGTTAAATCCGAGGATGCCGTAATGGTTACTACTTCATTTTCTGGTCCAAAATCAAGCGACAACGGCAATGCTACCACACCAGAAATTGAATCTGTCGTTCCAATACCTCCATTTGAGCGGACATTGATATATGCGCCGGGTCTTACTTTATTTTGTGTTGTCCATGTTCCTCCTGCCATTTACTTCACCATTTCCTTTCGTAATTTGATTAACACTTGTTTTGCTTCTTCAAGTGTGTAGACTTCTTCATTAAGACAAGCCCCTAAAAAATCAGCTTCAATTTGAGTGAATGCTACTGATTTCAAGAGATCGCTCTTGCTAAATTTCTTTTGTGGTTCTGATTCCACAGGCTGTTCTGAGATGGTTTGCTTAGTTGCTTTTTTACCCATGTTTCACTCCTCCTTGTTGTTCAAATTTTGTTAACTTAGGCGTATTCTCCACAGGTGCCATGCGATACCGAATATCAAAGGTCATACGCAAAATCCCCTCTTCGACTTTTATTTCTCTGTTAAAAATCCCTAACGAAAGATCTGTTAATCGTTGAAATTCATCGAATAGCTTGCTGCGCATTTGTTCACATTGCTCATGGATTCCAGTAGTCGGATCTTTCTTAGGAAACCAACTCACACAATAGTGGTGTTTGCGGTACTCATAAGCCATCAGTTCTTGCTGACTTTCAGACATCACTTCGTAGACATAAAACGAGGCTTCTGCGAAACCTTGTTCTTGATATTCGCGATAGATCGTCGCATGAGGGCGAATTCTTTTTAGTTCATTGACAATGGCCAATGTGATGTCGATCATGAAAATCAAATCCTTTCCACGCTTTGTTGTTTACTGAATCAACGGTTTTTAGCAGTTGTTGAGGCGCCCTTCGCATTTTCAGCATTTTTTTTCGAATCTATTTAGGGGGATTTCGCTGTGTCCTTCGCCCATTTTTCCTTTTCCGAAAAGCGCTTGATTCTGATGAAATGCACCACTTCAAGTACCGATTCTTCCATTGATTCCTGTGTTTGCTTCTGGTCTTACCGCAATGAAAAAAAATAGTGCTGATCTGCTGTTCCGCGATAGATACAACTGACTCAATCATTCCCCCAAGTTTCTTTAACCTTACTTGCTGCATTAGGTCCTCCTTTCTCGATTGATAGTGGTATTCACCACAGTTGGCGTTTTGTTAGTTTAACGACATTGCGGTCGATACCCTCCAAACAAAAAGCCTAGCAAAAACTAGACTTAAAGCATTCTGCAGTGAAGAAAAAAACTTGATGATCGTATCCCAGAGAGTCGCTGTCTCTTAATCTTTTTGACACTATCATAATAGCTCTTTGGGCGACGGATCCGCTGCGGAACTTTCTAGAAGCATTCGCTAGCTTTGGCAGAGTGAAAGTGGCGTTGATTCCGACTTCTTGACGACAAGTTGTAATTCTCGACTAAATTGCAGCAATGCTTCTTTCGATTCGTCGGTGACAATATCTTTGCTAACGGCAACTCGTTCCATGATTTCATTGACCGTTAAACCTTGGAGATAGCGAAGGACAAAAATCTGTCTTCTTCGTTCCGTTACTTCTGCTTTAAAAGGATGAGCGACGGCAGCAAATCCTTTAGCAAACAATTGGTGGAGTGTTTGAAATTCTGCAAGATCTTCTTCTTTTTGAATCAACAAACGTTCAGCCTCTCCAGAGTGACCGCCAGCTGTCGAAGGTGGTAGTAAACTATACGACGGTGTCACTTTAGGTACTCGAGGCTGTCCTACCTTCTCCCGCGCACTTTTATATGCACCGATAAAGATTTCAAAATTTTTCTTTGTCAATGCCAAATCAATTGTCTCGCTGCAAGGAATTTCATATTTACTAATATCAAATAATGTCATAATTGTTCTTCTCCTTATGAAATAGTCTGTGGATCATCCAAACTTTTGATGCTTTGTTGGTTGATTACCAAATGAATATCTTTGGTTATAGAAAAACGAGAGTTGGGCCCATCAATCCAGTTCTTCAAATAAAATCGCATAATCATCAATTCCTAATTCAGCGGCAATTTTTGCCACCACATCTAAAGAGATATTTGCTTGTTTCTCTTTAGCGATTTGATGTGCTTCACTTAAATACAACCCTTTGTATTCAAGATGCCAGTCAACGTTTTCCCAAAAAATCGTTAAAATGTCCATTTTCCCACTCCTTTATTGCTTTTTTTACAGCTCGGCCATTTTTATTACATCTAGAACAATTCACAGCACTTGCTCGACCGTAACAGTCTTTCACCCAAATGATTCGTTCATCCTTGCATCTTAGGCAAGTCATTGATTTTACTCCTGTTTTCATCTACTCGTTAAGACCCCTTTCTTAGCTAAATTCTCCTTTCAATATGGTTATCCGTCTCTTCCACTCAATTCGTCCCTTACCTTCAGCCATCTCCCTCCTATTTGATGAACAGTTTCTCCATAACACCTCGAGCCATCCGAAAAGAGAATGGAAAAACGGATAAAACGATTGACTAAAAGTATTCGTTCGTATACTATAAAAGGACAGTGAAACAAGCCAACAACATACTTATGAAGCAGTATAGTTCGCGTCGCTTAAATTCATTTTCCATTTTTTCTAGCAAATGAACTTACAAACAAATATTAATACATTCATATACTTAAGTCAATCAAAATTATAAAAACGGATACTAAATTAATAAATGAACAGGAGAAACTTAGCCATGACACTATTTGAAAGGATTAAAAAATTAGCTGCGCAACGAAATAAAAACGTCAAAGAAATTGCTTTGATCCTAGGATTCAGTGAAAATCTTTTTTACAAATGGAAAAATAGCGAACCAAAAGCGAGAGATTTAGAAAAAGTTGCCGATTACTTTGATGTTTCAGTCGATTACCTTCTTGGACGAACACAGACACCTCATGCGAATACTACCCAGCCACAACAATTGACCGTCGAAGAAGCGCTAGCATCGGTGATGAGCAGCGATGGCAAACCTCTTTCTGAGCATGATCGGGAAATTTTGGCTGGCATAATTGAAGCATATATCGAAAAGAGTAGTAAAAAGTAGGTGGTTTTGTGTACCATAACATTGGTCGGATCGTGGAAGAATTAGCAGTGACTGTCGTTGATGTACCTGAGCTTGATGCGAATGGTCATTTTATTGCAGCAATCAATACAATCGTTTTAGATGCTCGACTTGATGATCGGGAACGAACAAAAGCTTTACTGCATGAACTGGGCCATGCAGCGAAGCATAAAAATAACTATGATCTTTATCACTTAGCCTTCTCCTTACACTCTAAAATGGAGCGGGAAGCTGAGGAATTTATGATTGAACAAATGGTCAAGATTTATTTGCATGAAACAGATTTTAACTTTGATAGTTTCAATGTAGTCAATTTTTTAGAGACCCACAAATTAGACTTAAAGTTTGAACCTATCGTGAAAGAATCTGCTTCTTATTATTTTGATTTAAAAGGAAAGCATACTTTTTCTTAAAGATGTAGTGAAAATGACTATCTGATCTAAAACTTCTGTTTTATGCGCTTAACGTGATATCTATTTGAAATAACAAAATTAGTAGTCTGATCATTAAGCATTCGAAAACCAACATCCAAATGTACTCACTCTGCTAGATTATTAAAAACTAGCAGAGTGAGTACATTTTATTTACAGCTTTAATCAGTTTTGCTCGCAAAGTAGCTGACTGAGATAGTTTAAGCAAATAAAAGACTTAGATTCATTTAACTAATTCAAAAGAGTTAGGACGTTAAAAAGCCATCTGTTTTCACAGACGGCTTTTTGATTATTAAAGATAAATTTTGCAGTTGCTACCTACTGCCTATTGCATGAAATTTTGCTTTTTAGTCAAATTTTTTTGTCAGAGCAATTCTTGATAACGATGAATGTAGAAACGTTTGACGATGGTTACTAAGGCTAAATAAGCAATAATGGTTGCGATCAGCCATAACCAGTAGTCTGATGGAAGAACTGCCATTCCTAAACTTTGGCCAAAGTTCGTAAACGGTAAGAATGTCCCGACGGCAATTCCTAATGAAGTGATCGCTGTCATAATGAATGAGCCACGGCTTTGGATAAATGGAATCTTTGGTGTCCGCAAGGCGTGGAGCACGAGTGTTTGCGACCATAATGATTCTACAAACCAGCCAGCATGAAAGACAGCGATAAATGCGACTTGTTGTTCTGGTGTCAACGTATGGAAATTGCCACCAACTACCGCTGGACAAATAATGAAGTACATCAATAAATAAGTGGTAATATCGAACACTGAACTTGTTGGACCTAACCAAATCATAAATTTACCGATACTCGATGCATCCCAGCGCTTTGGTTTATCCAAGTATTCTTTGTCCATGTGGTCCCAAGGAATCGATACACAGGAAATATCGTAAATAAGGTTGAGGAAAAGAATCTGTAATGGCAGCATTGGCAAAAATGGCAGAAAGGTGCTAGCAACAAGAACCGAAAACATATTGCCGAAATTGGAACTTGCGGTCGCCTTAATGTATTTCATGATATTCCCAAAGGTTTCTCGCCCTGAAATAATTCCACGTTCTAAAATCATTAAATCTTTTTCTAGCAAAATAACATCGGCCGATTCTTTGGCAATATCTACTGCCGTATCTACTGAGATTCCTACATCTGCTGCCTTCATTGCTGGCGCATCATTGATCCCATCTCCTAAAAATCCTACAGTGTGTCCATTTTCTCTCAAAATCCCCGTAATGCGCTGCTTTTGGTGTGGGTTCAATTTGACGAAAATATTGTATTTTTCAACAAGCTGACTAAGTTTTTTATCCGATACACTTTGGATGTCTTCTCCGCTAATCAGCTTTTCTGCCCCTAATCCAACTTGCTGACACACAGACTTTGTCACTAACGCATTGTCGCCAGTTAACACTTTCACGCCAACTCCGTGTTTCTTTAACGTTTCCAGTGCTTGTTTCGTGGTTTCTTTTGGCGGATCCAAAAATGCTAGATACCCAATGAGAACCATCTCAGATTCATCTGCTACAGAAAATTCACCTACCACGCTTGGATTCGTTTTTTGAGCTACCCCGATCACACGTAGCCCATCTTCATTTAGTTCATTGACTTTTTTTAGAACTTCTAGTTTTATCTCCTCAGTTAATGCAGTCACCTTTCCTTTGAAATCGACATAACTTGAGATGCTGAGCATTTCCTCGATTGCACCTTTGGTGATCATTTGTGTTTTTCCAGTGGGATCTTCTACGACCACACTCATTCGTCTCCGTTCAAAATCAAAGGGAATCTCGTCGATCTTTTTATAAGGAATAGCAGGGATTCCTAATTCTTTTTTAGCCGCATCAATAATCGCTACATCTAACAAGTTCTTCAATCCGGTTTGGTAGTAACTGTTAAGATAGGCATGTCGCAATACTCGCTCATCTTCTTCTCCAGTCAAATCCAAATGGTACTCTAAAATAATCTTGTCTTGCGTTAGCGTGCCAGTTTTATCCGTGCAGAGGATATCGATCGCACCAAAGTTTTGGATCGCATTTAAGTTCTTGATCACGGTGCCTTTTTTCGCCATTCCAGTTGCGCCTTTGACCAAATTCGTTGTTACGATCATCGGCAACATTTCTGGCGTCAACCCAACAGCTACTGACAAGCCAAACAAGAATGCTTCCATCCAATCGCCTTTTGTGAAGCCATTAATGACAATGACCGTTGGTGCCATTAATGCCATGAATTTGATGAATAAGAACGAGGTTTTGCGAATCCCTAACTCAAAGCTAGTTCGAATAGGTTTAGTGGACAATGACTTTGCCACATCACCGAAAAGAGTATGGTTGCCAGTAGCGATCACAACACCTTCCGCAGTCCCACTGATGACATTGCTTCCCATAAAGGCTAAATTTTCATAGCTTGTTTCAGAATCATGTTTTGTAACAACTGTTTCGGCATTTTTTTCAACCGGATAACTTTCTCCCGTTAAAGCGGATTGAGAAATAAACAAGTCTTTCGTTGCAGTCAAGCGGATATCCGCTGGAATCATGTCGCCCGCAGACAATTTCACGATATCTCCACAGACGATTTCTTCCATTGGTACTTCTGTGTAGACGTTTTTACGCTTCACTGTCGCAGTAACCTTAACCAATGATTTCAGTTTTTCGGCAGCTTTATTTGATTGCACAGATTGAATCAACGTCATGGTACCACTAATCAGAATCATGACAAAAATTATCCCACTACCAAAATAATCCCGTTCCTCTGGTGCCGCAATGACGACTTCAGTGATAAAAGAAGTAATCCCTAACCCAATCAGCACTAATGTAAAGGGGGTGATATAGGCTTTTAAGACTTCCATAATGAATGGCGTCTTCTTTCCATAGGAAATTTGATTGGATCCATATTTGTTTCTGGCCACGATTGCTTGACCTTCAGTCAGTCCTCTTTTAGAAGTCTGAAAGGTTTCGTAGATATTTTCGAGCGTTTTTTTCGCCATTAATCCATAATTAGTGCTTTGAATAGGTCGTTTTTTTGTTTCCATTTTTTCTACCTTCTCTCCAAATAGTTCGCCACAACTCTCTTCTAATGATTAAGAGAATTGTTTCCTAGCATTGTTTTTTACTAGGGTTTGAAGAAGAAGGCGCTAAAAACAAATAGACACTAGTATCTGACTACCTTTTTGTTCCTCTTCTGCCAAACCCTTTGGTATCGAATGACTATCGTCCATTTGTTTTCATCTCCTTCCGGTTGAAAAAGTATCGGTCAGCTGACAAGTCTCTTGGGAAAACCTTCATGATCAAAGCATCTGCTTGATAGGCTTCTGTTTCGCTATACCCTAATCTCCGATAAAAGCTCCAAGCTTACTTTCTTCCTGTTAAAAATAAGGTCGAGTAATTTAAATTTCTGGCAATTTGCTCCGCATACACTAGTAATTTCTTACCTACCCCTTGATAATCTGGGTGAATGGCCACTTGTTTTATTTGGATACACTTAGACGAACAAGGGTGCAAAAGAAGGGTGCCGACAATTCGCTTATTTTGCCTTGCCACTAAATGAATAGCTTGTTTCTCCTCTGCTGGAGACTCTCTTAATAACAGTTCCGCGCTAACCTTTAAGACTTGGCTTTGCAAAACTAATGTTTCTTTATAGTCACGACTATCCCATCTGATTAACGTAAGCACTGTCTCACCATGTTTCTCCCTCCTCTGCTAAATGAAAAACTTCTAGTACATGATTATTTTTCGACAATTGAGTAACGATTTCTTTCACTGCTAAATCAGCATTTGCAGCAGGCTCGATCTCTACTTGCAGCTGAATCCGATTCTCTGCCAGGTCTTGGCAAACAAAATGGCAAAATGAAAGAACATACCGATCCAATTGATTGATGACCTCTGTCCGCAAAGCCACCTCGGAAGACCTTTTTTCGGTAATGATCAAAAATGAATTTCTGTTCTTCTCCAGAGATTCTGTTCGATACCCTTCCGCAAATTGATCAAATCTTTGAGAAAGAAAACGAATCACACTATTCACCAGCATGATCATTAACGCTGCAAAAAATCCTTCTTGGATATAACCAGCGCCAATCACTGTGCCAACAGCTGCTGTACACCATAACGTCGCTGCAGTATTTAATCCTTTTACACTAAAACCATCCCGTAAAATAATCCCGCCAGCTAAAAAGCCGATCCCACTCACTACTTGTGCAGCAATTCGAGTAGGACTCGTGTCAGACGCAACCATCGAGGACAATGAAACAAAAATCGTTGCTCCCAGCGAGACTAGAACCATCGTCCGTACACCTACTAGCTTTTTTCTCCACTGTCTTTCAACACCAATAAGGCCTCCTGCCAGCACACTTAGACCCATCATTCCCAAAAATACATCCGCCTGCTCCTTTCCTCGTTTTAAAAATAAAAGCGAATCATTAGGCACAAAAAAAGCGACTTTTCCGCAAAAACTCCGCGAAAAGTCGCTCTAAATTCGTCAAAAAAACAAGACAAAAAAGACATTGATCTAATCGTTGAGTTTTGGCACTATACAACGTAAAGACAAACATCTTAGCTACCTTAAGAAAAGCCTTGTATTCGACAGTTCCTGTTCTACCCATTGGCGTCTCTCGACATTTTTGGGCAGTAGCCTGTGTCCATATAGGAGCCTCACCTAACAATTATTCTTATTTACATCCTTACTATATGTCAGTTAACTCTCGGTGTCAAACATTAGATTGAAAAAACTTTTTCAT
>NZ_JALAHI010000090.1 GCF_022711995.1 Enterococcus sp. | reverse complement strand
TACTATTGATGGAGGAAACTATGAACAAGTTCGAGAAATTTTTAACAGATAAATTATTACCGCTCTCAGAGAAGATGCAGAATAATCTTGTTTTAGGCGCTTTATCTGAAGGGTTCATCAGAACCAGCCCAGCCACGATTGGCTCAGCATTTATTTTGATTGTCGCAAATTTTCCGATTCCAGCATGGTTTGAGTTACTGCAAAAAACGAATTTAGCTTCGTCTTTAGGTGCAGTGGGGAATGCGTCAATCGGGATCATGGGCATGCTAGCGGTCTACAACATTGCGTATGCCTATGGAAAAAGACTGCATACAAACGCTCAAAACTCTGGTTTGATCGCATTAGCCTCTTACTTTATTTTGATTCCTCAACAAATCGTGACCCACGTAGAACAAAATGGTAAATGGGTAGAGTCAGCTGTTAATGCAGTGAGTTTTGATTATTTAGGCGGACAAGGAATCTTCATCGGTATGCTAGTTGCTTTATTGATCACTAAGCTTTATTCAATTTTAGCGGCCAGAAAATTCACAATCAAATTACCGGATTCAGTTCCGCCGATGGTTTCAGAATCATTAGCGCCGACTTTTATCGTGACGATTATTTTTCTGATCGTGTGTGGCATACGAATCGCCTTCTCATTTACACCCTTTAATGATATTTTCAGTTTTATCACTGAAATGATCAGTGCACCATTGAATAATCTGATGGCCAATCCGTTGACGATGATTTTCATTCAAGTGCTGCTTTGCTTTTTATGGTTCTTTGGTATCCACAATGCTGTTTTGTCCGGGCCATTGTCTGCAGTAACATTGACGATGATCACGGCAAATATTGATGCATTCACTTCAGGAAAAACGTTACCTTTTGCCATTGCCTATATGGTTTACGGTGTTTGTGGAGCTGCAGGAAATACTATGGGATTGATTATTAATTTGATGTTTGCGAAATCCAAACGATACAAAGAAATGTTTAAATTAGGGGCTCTTCCAACCGTCTTCAATATCACCGAACCTTTGGTGTTTGGTTTGCCGATCATTATGAATCCCATGTACTTTTTCCCAATGATTTTAAGTCCGCTAGTTTCCGGGCTTGTTTCTTGGGGATTAATGACTACGGTACTCCCAATCACTTATAATCCGACGGTGGAGAATATTCCGTGGACAACGCCTGGTTTTGTGAAATTCGCTTTGTCAGGAGGCTGGCAGTTTTTCTTGATGTACATTATTACCACAGCAATCGTGACATTGATTTGGTACCCGTTTGTACGAGTAGCAGATAAGAAAGAATTGGAAATTGAAAGAAATCAAACGAAACAGGATGTGTCTGTATGACGATTATTGTAACACACGATGCGTATCAAACGATTGCTGGGATTCAACAGCTACCGCCAAGTATCACAGAATTATGTGGATGTAAAAATGAAAAAATTGCCTTTCAAGTATACCTGGAAGGGATGAAAGGAATTTTGACAGCGGCTCGTGAAAAAATTTTTGTTCCTGAGTTGGAACAACCTCTTTACCGGGTAGAGATAAGCAGCGACTGTCCAGAGGTCATTGGTGAAGCCTTTATTGAAGGCTATATCCCTGATGATGATAATCGGCTGGTGGCTGATCGGGTGAGTCGCGAGACCTATACTACTTTTTCCCAATATCAACCGGGAGTGATTTTTGCCGAGTATGCCATCCCGAAAAATTTCTCCAAAAATCAGTTTACGGTCACTGTTAGCGTGTATCACTCTTTGTTGTTTTCAGATGAAGAACTGATTTTTACACAAGAACTTTCCGTAAATGTTCTGGACTACACTCTGCCTGATCCTAAAGATTATACGATGTTTTTAGATATCTGGCAGCATTCTTCTAATGTGGCACGTCAATTTGGTGTGCCATTATGGAGCGATCGACATTTCCAATTGCTTGAAAATGTGATTGCTTCTCTAGCGGACTTGGGCCAAAAATCTATCATGATAGTGGCCAGTGACTGTCCTTGGTGCGGCTGGGGAACCGCGATCGGATCAAAGGACGGCTCGAACTTCTATGAGTATTCGATGATCGATGTCATTAAAGATACGGAGGGAAAGCTTACTTGCGATTTTCGGAATATGCAACGCTATATCGATCTTTGTAAGAACTATGCAATTGATGGCGAAATTGCGTTGTATGGATTATTGGGGGTCTGGAACAAGGATGGTTTTCCTCGAAATGAGGTCAAGGATTATTCAGAAAATATTTCTGTCCGCTATTTTGATGAGGCGGACCAAACCTTCAAGTATATGAAAACTGCGGAAGAATTAGTTGCCTACTTTTCCTGTATTGTGACTTATTTTAAGGAAACAAATCAATTTGAAAAACTAAAGATTGCTACGGATGAACCAGAAATCAAAGACGTCGAGTCTGTGAATGCTTTTAAAGTATTAATAAATGAATTCAAAGCTATAGCTCCAACGATAAAAATCAAAATGGCCATTGATCGTGAAATAGCCATTTCTCACTTTATTGATGATCTTGACACAATTACATTGTCTTTTCCTTGCATTACCAAGCACATTGCAATCAACAAGCAACAGACGGAGAAACACTATCTATGGTATGTTTGCAATATTCCGGATAAACCAAATACATTAGTAAAAAATCAATTGGTAGAAGCCAGAGTTCTAGGGATACTCAACAGCTTGTTTGATTTCGATGGACTGACTAGATGGGCTTACTGTGCCTGGACAGCAAAACCGAGAGAAGATATCCGCTACGAGATCCACGGGTTTCCTACGGGAGATTTTAGTCTCGTTTATCCAGCTAAAAACGGTGAGATCGAACGCTCACTCCGAGTCATCCAATTAAAAAAAGGCATCATCGACTATGAATTACTCACTAGATTAAAACAGGTAACAGATGAATCAGAGTTGACACCTTATTACAACCAAATCGCATTAAATCAAGATCCTCAGTCCTATATGATGGATAAACGACATACAAAACCTAATTTATACAGTACGAATTATGAGGATTATGAACAGTTAAGACAAGCAGTTATCAAAGAATTGATCGTTCATTCCTTGAGAGAAGCGGAAAGCGAAGAGGTGAAATGAGAGATATTAGGACTAGTTGATCCTGAAAAGCTCTATTCAAAAAGATAATCGATACTAAAAAACGTTTTTTTGCCAATCATTTTTGGCTCTATACTAATGCTTTATTTGTATAAAGGAATACTAGGACAGTCGGTGAATAAGTGAAATTCTGCAATGAAGGAAGTGGCATAAATGGCTATTTTGGTTTTAGATTTTGGGGGATCAGCTATCAAATATGGTGTTTGGACGGAAGATGGAATGGCGCAAAAATCCTCCATTCCTTTGCCAGAAACATGGGAAATGATGCTTCAAAAACTCGCTTCAATAAAAAAACAATTTGAAGAGCAGTTTGAGATTGAAGCGATCGCTGTCAGTGTTCCGGGAGCAGTAGATCAAAAAAACGATCAAATCTTGGGCACTACAGCGATTCCTTATATCCATCAGCGTAAGTTTACGCAAGAGCTATCCCAACATTTTTCTGGATTGCCAGTTCATATGGAAAACGATGCGAATTGTGCAGCACTTTCTGAAATCTGGCAAGGAGAGGCGAAAGAAACCACCAATAGTTTATTTTTGGTTTTTGGCACAGGCGTAGGCGGAGCCATTATTTCCAATCGAAAAGTCCATAGTGGACAACATTTTTTCGGTGGCGAGTTTGGCTATATGTTTTTGAATGAAGAGAAAACGTTTAGTGAGTTGGCGAGTATCGTTTTATTGACAAAACGATATGAACAAATGACTGGCAATCGAGTAGATGGGCCAACACTGTTTTCACTTGCTGAAAAAGGGGATCGTCTAGCAGATGCGTTGTTAACTGAATTCTTTCGCTATGCTGCTAGAGGCATCTATAATTTGATGGTCAGTTTCGATCCAGAGAAAATCATCTTAGGCGGCGCTATCTCAAAAAATCAGCGCTTTGTTGAAGAGGTCAATAACGAAATCAACAAATTAAAAGCTCGTTCTGGCGCCACAGCCTTAAAGAGTGAAGTCGCAGCTTCAAGGTTTGGCAATGAAGCAAACTTGATTGGAGCTGTCTATAATTATCTGCTGAATGAAGAAGAGTAATGGTAATAAACAAAGAGTGAGAATGGGCGATTGTCCATTCTCCTTTTTTGTCTTCGGTGATGACATTTCTTTCTTAGAAATAGTCAAGCATTACTTCTATTATCCAGCTAAGAAAAAACTTCCGTAAGTCTGTGCCCTTTTTCTTTAAAAGCGCTTTCTTATTTTCTGTTATTCTTAGTTCATAAGAGATGAAAGGAGCGAAGGAATGGAAACAATCAATGAAGATCAAACAATATTTGATCGGAACGTTATTGATCTAAATATGAAAGCTACTACAAAAGACGAAGTGATTCGTGAATTAGCAACCATGCTCTTCAAAGAGAACTATCTAAGCAAATTGGATGGTTTTATCGAAGCTGTTTATGAACGTGAAGCGGAAGGAATCACAGGCATGGGGAATAATGTGGCAATTCCTCATGGAAAGTCCGAGGCTGTCAAGCGAGCAGGAATCGCTATTGGGAAGACGGACAACATGATTCGCTGGGAATCGTATGATGGTGAACCAGTCAATTTTTTCTTTCTGTTTGCTGTACCGAATGACGTATCGGGGGCGAAGCTACACCTCCAATTATTAAGCAAAGTTGCTGCAAAATTAAGTGATGATGAGCTGTTAAATCGATTGAAGATGACTCATTCCGTTGATGAAGTCATCGAAAGCTTAACCATTTAAATGAGGGGCAAAAGAAACGGCGTTTTTTGTAAGACCTTTCCAAGAATCAACTGGGGATCATCTCCTAACAACCAAGCAAAGAAACATTTTTCAATAAGTAAAAGAGTTACTGAAAACTAGAATCGAACAATCGGTTAATCCGATTGAGTAGGAGGAAGAAGATGAAAATAGTTGGAATCACTGCTTGTACAGCAGGAATCGCGCATACGTATATTGCAAAGGAAAAAATTGAGAAAGCTGCTATAAAAGCTGGGGATGATGTAAAAATTGAGACGCAAGGTTCGATTGGGGTAGAAAATGAATTAACTGAAAAAGATATTCGTGAAGCAGATGTCGTGTTGCTAGCTACGGATATTGGGGTATCGCGGGAACGATTCAAGGGGAAAAAAGTCATTGATATTCCCATAGCTATGATCATGAAATCACCAGAAGGTGTAATCAAGAAGATTCATGAAAAATTAGGCTTATGATCAAGGAAAGGAGTAGCATACATGAAGGGGAAATTTGAGGTAAAGAAACACGTCATGACAGGGATTTCGTATATGATTCCCATTATTGTAGCCGGTGGTATTTTAGGGGCGCTGGCGAAAGGATTTGGCGGATACAATATCGGAGATTTAGTTCAACCGGGGGTCACACCATTTTCTGAGATGGATCCTTATACATGGACAGGTTTTTGGTGGGGAGTCAACAAACTGAGTTCCTATGCAATGGCCTTTGCTGTTGCGGTTATGGCAGCCGGTACTGCCTATTCCATTGCTGGACGGCCAGCTATTGTACCAGCACTTATTTTAGGGTATACCGCAAATGAAACAAAAGCCGGATTTTTAGGGGGCCTGCTGGTCGCATTTGTGATTGGTTATGGTGTGAACTGGGTGAAGACATGGAAAGTACCAAGTTGGATGCAAGGCTTAATGCCGGTCTTAGTTATCCCAGTAGTAGTTACTTTAGTCAGTGGGATGCTGTTTCTAATGATCTTCTCTCCACCGTTAGCTTTTATTATGGACAGATTCCAACAATGGATCATTGCACTAAATGGGGGTGCCAAGTCTGTGATTGGTGGAGTAATCGGTGCCTGCATGGGATTTGATTTAGGCGGGCCAATCAATAAAACCGCTTCACTGGCTGCCAATGC
The DNA here is from genome assembly GCF_022711995.1 of Enterococcus sp. Classification (GTDB taxonomy): domain Bacteria; phylum Bacillota; class Bacilli; order Lactobacillales; family Enterococcaceae; genus Enterococcus_D. The sequence goes on along the minus strand of NZ_JALAHI010000090.1, from coordinate 12,555 downwards.
ATTAGGCGCAGATGGTATTAACGGCCCGATGGCGGCTAAATTAGTTGGAGGGATGACACCGCCAATCGGTGCCTTCATTGCTACTTTATTAGCTAAGAAAAAATTTGCTCAAGCACAAATCGATACCGCAAAAGCCGCTTTTCCGATGGGGTTATGTTTTATCACAGAAGGTGTGCTGCCATTTGCGGCGGCGGATCCGGTTCGTTTCATCATCAGCTCCGTATTAGGATCAGCAACTGCTGGAGCGATAGCGGTAGGTTCTGGCGTGGAATCAGTTGCAGCTCATGGCGGTATTTTCGTGATACCAATGATGACGAATCCATTAATGTTTGTCGTAGCTCTGGTGGTCGGATCAGTTGTTACTGGCGTGGTCTATGCGGTCATTAAACGTGAAACTGTGTCAGAAACTGAAACAGAAGAAATAGTTGGGGACGATTTCGATTTTGACATTACTTTAGAAGAATAAGAAACACGATCATAGGAAGAGAGGTACAACAATGTTAGTAAGTATGAAATCAATTTTAGATGATGCCAATAAAAATTATTATGGTGTGATGGCGATGAACAGTATCAATATTGAAATGGCACGTGCAGGAATCGAAGCAGCAGCAGAACAGCATTCGCCGATCATCATTCAATTCGGCCCAGGTCAAATGAAAAATCATGCGCATAAAGAGGAAATGATTCCACTAATCAAGGAACTTGCAGCCAGAGTTACTATTCCTGTTGCATTGAATCTAGATCACGGCATGGACTTCCAAGTCATTGCCGAATGTATCAATCAAGGTTTTACAAATGTCATGTTTGATGGCTCAAGCCTGTCTTATGAAGAAAACTTGCAAAAGACGGCAATGGTCTGTAGTCTAGCTCATAGCGTGGGCTGTTCTGTTGAAGCAGAATTAGGACATGTAGGACAAGCCTTGAACGAAGATGATGCAAATATAGATCTTTACACAAATCCTGAACAAGCATTACACTTTGTTCAAAAAACAGGTGTTGATGCTTTGGCTGTGGCGATTGGTACCGCACATGGCAACTATCCTAAAGGAAAAACACCGCAATTAGATTTTGCTCGTTTAGCAGAGTTAAAAGAGACCTTGCAGATGCCATTAGTCCTTCATGGAGGAAGTGGCTGTGGAGAAGATAATTTAAAAAAAGCAGTTTCTTTAGGAATCAATAAAATCAATGTGGCCACGGATGCGTTCACTGTTGCCAAAGAAGCGATGATGCGAGAAATAAAAAAAGACGAGCAAACGGATTATATGCACTTATGTATGGCTGCGGAAGCAGGGGTAAAGCAATTTGTGAAGGACTACATTGAGGTGATTGGCTCAAAAGATCGCTATATTTTTGGCGAGGTTGCTTACACGGGTCATGAATAATTAATGAAAGACAGAATCTGATAGGAGGGCTTTGGATTTGGTCAAAGATAAATTAGTAAAGAAAGAGATCTTGCATTTTCTTCAGAAAAATCCAGAGACCTCTATCAAAAAAATAGCTGAATATATTGGGAAATCTGAAAAATCGATTCGGAGGAAAATCGCCCAGATTGATGATTTGCTGGTGGAAAACAATCTTGGACGGATTGATACAAAGCCTGGTAAAGGAATTGCGTTTGTCCTTTACCCAGATAAACAAAATCAATTACTAAAATATTTGAGCGATTTTTCTATACCCGAAGGAATTTCCCCAAATGATGAATGGACATTGATCTGTTTATTGTTGGAAAAAGCCAGTGATCATTTTATCACTCAAGCCGAACTAGCAGAAAAATTATATGTCAGTATACCAACTTTTAGAAAACTAATGAGTCATGTGAGTGACTGGTTTGCAGATCATCATATCACCATCAAAACGATTCCCGGAAAAGGACTTGTGCTGGTAGGTGATGAATATTCAAAACGAGTAGCGATTCGAGATGCGATTCTTCTGCAAGAAGATGAAAAACAAACCGCTGTTTTGCAACGATTTGCCAAAGGAATAGCTGTTGAAGAAATCTCTGAGATCATTCGGAAAGCAGAAAGTGATTGGAAAATCAAATTTTCTATTACATCATTTATCAAAATACGAATCATGCTGATTCTGAGCATCGGAAGATTTTCTTATGCTTCGGCTATGCCAACGATCGATAATTTTGAAAGAGAATATACCAATGAATATAGTTTTGTTGAGACCCTCTATCGTGGATTAGAAAAAAGAGGATTTGGAACATTCAAAGAGGTGGACAAACGAATACTTACTGCAGAGATTCTTGTATCAAATAAATTGCGTTGGAAGGATTCTGCGGCACTTACCAATTTAAAAAATCAGTATGATAATGATTTGATGGAGTTTGTTCATACAATCATTTCATCTATTTCAGAAATTTTGCAACAGCCATTGATAGAAGACAGGATTTTGGAAGAAGAACTGACCAATCATCTTCGATCCGCCATTTTTCGCATGAAATATGGACACAAAAATTCGTCTGAATTGACCAGAGACTTAAAGAAACTATACAGTCGTGTCTTTTTGAGCGTTTGGTCAACAAGCCAATTATTCGAGGACTATTACAATGTACAGCTAACCGAAGATGAGATTGCCTATATCGTTTTGTATATTGAAGCTGCTATATTGAGAAATCAAAGCCAAGTCGATGCGTATTTAGTAACGGATCGAGGGCGTTCCCAAAGCTTATTTGCTACCGAATATATCAAAAAAAATATTCCAGAGATCAAAGAGATTCATATTATTCGAGAAGAAGAAATCGACTCTACCAGAAAAGATGTCCTTTATTTAACGATGATTCCCGTGGAATCAGTCACTGCAGTGTCAATTTCTTATCTTCCTTCAAACAAAGATCTCGTGAATATTCGAACGGCTCTTTCACGTTGGGGAATCGTTCCTGGATCAATCTCTATTTTTTCTGATGTATCCAAGCCGTTACTAGATCCAAGATTGATCTTCGTAGATCAAACATATACAAACAAAGAAGAAGTAGTGACTTTCTTATCTAACCAATTAGAGCGACTAGGATTTGTGTCGCCAAATTTCTATCAGACAGTTTGGAAAAGAGAACAAAAGACGACTACGTGCATCGGCCATCAGACTGCAATTCCCCACGGGAGTATGACGGAAGTATTTGAACCTAAAGTAGCGATAATGGTTTTGAATGAACCAATTTTTTGGTATGAGGATGAAATGGTGGATACGATCTTTTTACTGGCCACTCGAATGCAGACACCGATTGAAATTAGACAGAACAAGCATTTTTATCGTGAATTAACCGATTTTACAGAAAACGACTCACTAATGGCGGCTTTTAAAACGAGAAAAACCGCTTTGGCAGCCTTCAATTATCTTTTTTTAAAAACAAATGAGGTGGAAAAAAATGAAAATTGCACTTTTGAACGAATTTAGTCAGGCAGCAAAAAATCCGATTATCCTTAAAGAATTGACGACAATCGGCAATAAATATGGTCATGAGGTTTATAATGTTGGCATGAGTGAACCTTTACTACCAGATGACCTACCGGAAGCTTACAGTGAAGGCAATCCACGATTAACCTATATTCATTTAGGAATTCAAGCGGCACTTTTGCTTCATTCAGGAGCGGTCGATTTTATCGTAACTGGCTGCGGCACTGGTCAAGGGGCACTAATGTCACTAAATGCCTATCCCGGTGTAGTATGCGGATATTGCATCGAACCAACCGACGCGTATCTCTTTTTACAAATCAACAATGGGAATGCGTTGTCTTTACCTTATGCGAAAGGATTTGGCTGGGGTGCTGAACTAAATTTGGAGACAATTTTTGATCGTGCTTTTGGCTCGGACAAAGGAAATGGGTATCCCAAAGAACGGAAAGCATCCCAAAATCGTAATGCAGAAATTTTGAATGAAGTAAAACAAGTGATGGCAAAACCACTACTGACAGGTTTGGAAGCCCTGGATCCAGCATTGGTTCGCACCGCCTTAACCCCACGTTTTTTGGAATGTTTTGACACTGGTTGCCAAGATCTTGCCATAAAAGCATTCGTAGAAAAAATGAGATAGTAATGAAGAAGAGTAATCAACAACCCGAAGTAGGGAGAACTACTTCGGGTTGTTTGTTTGCACTAAACCTAAAACTTCAAGTTGAGAGATTTAAAAAAAGGAAGATACTCATCTAAAAGCAATATAGTACTTGTATTCATTCCCTGTATAATAGCACTCCGTGTATTCCTTGAATGTATGAGTTGCATCTGATGCAAAGCGACTTCTTTTTAAAACAGGTGTACCTGATTTGATACGCAAATGATAGGCGACTTCTTGCATAGGCATAATAGCTTCGATTACTTCTTTATCATTTATGACAGTAATACCCTGTTCTTTTTTTAGATAAGTATAAAATGAACCATAGTAATCAAAGGGGTCCAAACTGAAAGATTCATTAAATTTGAAATAAGTCAGAAAGTAACCAATATTCTTCTTGTCATATCCCATAAGCCGTTTTAATACGATTATTTTTTCTCCAACTTTAGTATCCAGATAAGTAGCGAGTTTTTGGTCAGCATGAGTAATCAGTACATTTACTTTTTTTGTAACGAAAGAATCCCCGAACTCTTCGATCTGATCGGTTAAGCTCTTGATCAGTGTAAAACGATTATCTTTCTGAATCTCATTTTTCCTTACAAAAGTACCTTTAGAACGTTCACGTTGTAATAAGTTTTCTTTAACAAGTTCATCGATGGCTTTTCGGATTGTAATTCGACTGACATGGAATATCTCACATAGCTGAAACTCCGTAGGGATTTTTTCTCCTTCTTTCCATTTTCCTATTTGCACATTATTTCTCATTTCTTCTGCAATCTGTAAATAATAAGGAATTCCGTTAGACATAATGACCCTCCTTTTATTGTTATATACAATAGAACATAACAAAGAAAAAGCTGTAGTTTCAGCCATTTAAAATGTACATAAATAGCTATTGAAAACGCTTCTTTTAATGATTATACTATTGTCATAACTAAAATACAATGTGATGCCTCAAATGATTAGACAAACAGAGTTATTGATTTGGTAATCAGAAACTGTTTCAAACTTATTACAAAAATGAGGCGACTAGAAGGAGGAGCTTATTGGATCCGTTAGTTATTTGTTTAGATGTTGGCGGTACTTTTGTTAAAGGAACTGTATATAACAACAAGAATAAACCATTACTTGAAGGGATAAATTATTATCCTGCCTATGCAAATAAAGGAAAAGAGGAGATACTGGGGAACTTTTTTCAAATTATTTACGATCTTTATCAACAAGTGACTTTTGATAAAAAAATAGTAGGAGCGTTAATGATAGCATTTCCCGGTCCATTTGATTATGAAGAAGGTATTTGTCTTATTCAGGGATTAAGCAAATATGAAAGTCTGTATCAGACGAATATCAAAGAAGAACTGATAAAAAGATTCAACCGCTCACAGGAACTACCCATTACGAGTGACTTCAGTATTTCAATTTTTAACGATGGGACCGCATTTGCATTTGGGGAATATACGTTACAGTCTTTTGCTCAAAAAAAAGGAATTTATATTGCGATAGGAACGGGGTGTGGGTCAACGTTTATTAAAAATGGGGAGATGGTTCGCGGATCTTATGGCATTCCTGAATCAGGAATGATTTTTGATGAACCGTATAAAGATGGAACTATTGATGATTATCTTTCAGCAAGAGGGCTAGAACAAATTATTGAGCAGACACTGGGGGAGAAAGCAAGTCCGAAAATAGTCTATGACCGCGCTAAAGATGGCGAACAAGCTGCAGTGGAAGCTTTTAATCAATTTGGTCAACAGGTGGCAGAAATATTGAGTCCTTATGTGAAAATGTTTCACCCTGATGAGATTGTTCTTGGAGGTCAAATCAGTAAAAGCTTTGAATTTATGGAAACAGGAATTCACAATATTTTTATAAGAGAAAATATTCAAGTAAAAATCAGAGCAACAAAGGATACTTCGAAAGCAGTTATTCAGGGATTAAATACCCTAAAAATAAAGAAAGCAGGTTTATAGATGGCGACAAAATTTAAGATGTATTTGATTTCTCATTCCCATACGGATATTGGTTACACAGATCGGCAAGAAAAAATTGAACGGTACCATGTTGATTTTATCAAGCAAGCAATCAAAATTTTTCAATCGATCGAGTCTGGCACCCACAAAGAATGGGAAGGCTTCAAATGGACATGTGAGAATTATTGGCAAGTAGAAAACTTTATGACACATGCGACGGAAGCAGAAATTGCCGAATTTAATCGATTGGTTTTGGCAGGAAAAATTGATGTTTCACTTAATTATTTGAATATGACCGAATTGGCAGATGATACGGTCTATCGTTCAAAATTGGCTGAAGGAAAAAGTTGGGCGAAAGAGATTGGTTTTTCCGGTAGATCAGCCATGACAGCAGATGTGAATGGGTATAGCTGGGGTTATGCTTCTGCACTTGTTGATAACGGAATTGACTACTTATTTTCATGCGTTCATGGGCATCATGGGTTAGCTCCATTAAGGAGACAGCAACGACCTTTCAAATGGCAGACACCAGACGGCAAAGAACTACTGGTATGGAATGGTGGTCATTACATGTTAGGTAACGAGTTTTTGCTTATTCCGAATACTCGTTTTACTTATCATTTAAAAGACGAGTTTGAAAATGATACAACCACGGACCAATTTCAAATTACAGAGCGACGAATTTTTAGATATGTGGCCTCGTTGAAAGAATATGGGTATACGTATGATTATGTGCCAGTAATGATTTCGGGGGTTGTTTCTGATAATGCGCCCGCCAATGGTGCATTGATGGATACCATCAATAAGTGGAATACGCGCCATGGCGATGAAATCGAATTGGAAATGATAACGCTTACTGATTTCTTCGCTCTTGTTGAAAAAGAAACGGTGCCGGTTTATTCAGGTGACTGGAACGACTGGTGGGCTGATGGCGTAGGATCCACCCCAGCTGCAACGAAGATTTACAAAGAAGCACAACGAAAATACCATTTGGCGAAAAAATTGGATCCTGATTCAACGAGAGGAATTGCTTCAGAAGTGAAAACAGCTGAAGATAATTTGATCATGTATGCGGAACATACGTGGGGATATTCTTCATCGATCTCTGAACCATGGAATACGTTGGTCAATGATTTAGAATATCGAAAAACCAGCTATGCGACGATTGCAAACGTAGCAGCTTCAAAAAATCTCGATGAGATTCTAGCCAGTTACGGTCAGGTCTCTATCTATCCAAATCGGGAGAAAAAATATAAAGTGATTAATCCCCATGATCAATCGGTTACCGATATGGCAACGGTTTTAATTGAGGAGTGGGAGCATGTTGATGGAACCTATATCACTGAAAAGAATATGTCTCTGATAACAGCTACTGATTGTGGATCGGGAGAAATTATTCCATCGCAAACGGTTAGAACAGCTCGAGCAATTGAAGTAAAAGTTTGGGTCACTTTGAATCCTAAAGAGGAGAAAACGATCAAGCTTTCTATTGGAGAAGTACCAGAGAAATTGTATGATCTTTCTTTGTCACAAGGATCAGAAGGTATAGCAGACATTATGCCATCTTCTAGCAAAGAAATCACAACAGTCAATCGAATTGAGAACGATTATATTAAGATGAGCATTGATTCAACAAAGGGAATCAATGAATTAGTATTTAAAAAAGCGAAATCTGCGATTTTACATCCAAAAAGGGTACATTCGCTTTTTGCTGGGATTTATGAATATACTCCGATACGAACAAATCCAGTAGAAGAACGACGGGTAATGGGAAGAAATCGTAAAGGAAAATTTGCCAAGCGTTATACAGCAGAATTAACAGATGTCCAAATTTTGTCTGATGGTGAGTTGTTTACAAGTGTTCTCTTAAATTATCAACTACAAGGAACAAACATTTATGCCGTTTACCTGAAAGTTTACAAAGTATCTTCAAGAATTGACGCCACGATCCGTGTTCATAAAACCAGCGAATGGGCGCCAGAAAATCTATACGTCGCACTGCCGTTTAGCTTATCTAACAGTGAATTGTTTGTGGATAAAATGGGCTGTCTGATTCGTCCGGGCATCGATCAAATTCCAGAAACGAATATGGATTTTTATCTGACTCAGAATGGCATGATTTATCAGTCGAAAGAAGAACGATTGTTGATTAATTGCAATGATGCTCCGTTAGTGACATTTGGGGACTTAGCTGCAGATGAAATTACGTTGGCCAATGATCATACCGCATGGAAAAACCAAGAGATTGCCTATTCTTGGATAATGAATAATTACTGGGAAACGAATTTCAAAGCAGATCTGGGCGGCTTTTATGAGTTCAATTACTCTATCCAATACAGTGATGATATGCAACAGGACAGTCAAATACAATTTATGAATTTAGCTCAAGGGATTATCGGTATATCAATTTAATTCAATCAAAGGGAGGTTATCATGTGAAAGTATCAAAAATTTTGTCAGGAGCTATGTTGTTTTCAGTTTTGTTCATTGCTGTTGGTTGTGCCAAAGGATCTGACTCCACAGCAAGTGAAGGAAAGAAAGATTCAATTGAGATCCTGAATGACAAGAATCAAGGGACGGGGAAAGCCAAAACATTTGTACCAATTTTGGAAAAAGAAACAGGTTTGACTGTTAAATTTGTTAACACCCCAGACTTAAGTTCATACCAAACAAATATCCAACAATCTTTACAAGGAAATGATGCACCGGCTTTGTTTACTTGGTGGACAGGGAGTATGTTGAAGGACTTGGTCAAAAACGATTTAGTAGAAGACTTATCTGATCAATGGTCGGATTATGAAGCGGCGGGTGTCAGCGATCAAATAAAGGACGCATTATCTGTGGATGGTAAAGTTTATGGTGCACCCTTGAATATGATTTATAACGGCGTTTATTACAACAAAGAGATTTTCAGTAAATATGGCATTGAGGAACCAAAAACATTTGATGAATTTCTTAATGTTTGTAAAGTGCTGAAAGAAAATGGAGAAACACCAATTGGAATCGGTAATACATGGCAGTCATTCTGCTGGCCACAAGCTTTGATGGGAAGTCTTGATCCAGACTTATATGAAGAATGGATTTCTGGAAAAGTACCATTTACAGATGAACGCGTTAAAAATGTTTTCTATCAATGGATTGATATGATTCAAAAAGGATATTTTTCCGATGTGCAACAAGACCAGATCAAAGAATTTTCCGGCAAAAAGACTGCGATGTTCTACCATGCAACGAATTCTTTGACTAGTTTGAATGAAGATTACGGTCTGGAATCTGGAAAAGATTTAGATATGTTTATTTTACCAGCTAAAAATAGTAGCGATAAAAAAGCAATTTTTTATGAGGTAGCACCGCTATTGATCGGTAAAAACAGTAGCAATAAAGAGAATGCAAAAAAAGTATTGAAGGGCTATTTCAAACAAGATGTACAACAAGAATATGCAGATAAAACTGGAATGGCCGCAGTGACAAATGTGACGTTTAATGATCCAATCAGTAAAAAGCTAGTTGATGAAGTAAATGATACTGACAATTATTCCTTGCATTTGCGATATTACGAGCAATTCAACCCAGAACTTGTTAATTTCTCTATTGACGAATACTGGAAAATCTTTTCTAACCCAACAAAAGATCAGGTAGATAAAAGCTTAGAAGCCATCCAAAATAAATGGGAAAGTTTGAATAAATAAAGCGTGGCGGAGGCTGCAAGATAGATGTAAGCAGAATATAGCCCTTCTAATTCAGCAGCCTCTTATGAGGAGGAACTATGGAACATACTGAAAAAGTACTACTGCGAAAGAAAGCAAAACAATTCTCTCTCAAATCACTGATTCCTTACCTATATGTATTACCAGCAGCTATTTTGGTCACTGTATTTTTTGTAATGTCAGCGATTTATACTTTTGGATTAAGCTTTACAGATTGGGATGGATTATCTGCACTTCGTTTTATCGGACTTGATAATTATATCCGATTATTTCAAGATGAATATTTTATCCAATCTTTTCTAAATACCTTGATTTGGGTGTTTTTTGCTTTGATTATTCCTGTGATTATCCCATTGCTGTTAGCAATAATGATTACAAACAGTCGCTGGGGATCTATTTTCAAAAATCTATTTTATTTACCGAATGCCGTATCTCCAACGATTGGTGCACTGATCATGACTTCGTTATTATCGAATTATGGATTGCCAAAACTATTAGAACTGTGGGGACTCACAGAAAATACTACTTATTGGTTAGGTATACCCTATGTCAACACATTTGTCATGATTGGCGCGGGTATTTGGCAGGGGATTGGAACAAATTTGATTCTGTTGATCGTTGGATTAAGTAATCTACCTGCAGAACCGATTGAAGCGGCCAAATTAGATGGTGCTTCAAATAGTCAGCTTTATCGGTATGTAGTTCTTCCTTTGCTAAAACCGACATTGATTGTAGTATTATTAATGGCGATTATAAATAGCTTCAAGACTTTTGATGGCATTTGGTTAATGACAGGAGGGGGACCTTATAGAAGTTCTGAAACACTAGCAGTGACCATGTACAAGGAGTCTTTCATCAATGGTTCCTATGGTTATGGATCAACTGTAGCGACTGTACTTTCGGTCATTGTTTTGCTCATCTCGATCATTTATCTAAGACAAACATTTAAGGAGAAATAGATGGATAAAACAAAAAAGAATTTTAGAATAAATAATTTGATTTTGTGTATCTTAGGCTTTATCTGGCTTTTTCCTTTTACATTTGTATTAGTGAATAGTGTGAAGTCAGGCGCTGAGTATAACCAGGGAAATTTTTGGGATCTGCCTACAGGAATAGCGATACAACAATCTATCGATTTTATCAGTGAACGGGTTTCGTTAATGAGTGGTTTCTTGAATAGTTTACTTTATGGAGTGCTTTCAGCAGCAATAGCGATTTTATTAGCAGCTCTAGCAGCCTATGCTATCACTAAACTAAAAATAAAAGGACGTTTCTTTTGGTTTATGCTGATATACAGTGGAACGATTTTTCCTTTTCAAATGTACCTTGTTCCTGTGTATAAAATGTATACCAAGTTTGGCTTATATGACACTCAGATTGGGATGATCCTTTTTTATTCAGCGATCTCCATACCATTTTGTATATTTGTCTTACGCAATTTTTTTGATGGATTAGGTAACGAGCAAATGGAAGCAGCTCGAATTGACGGGGCATCCGATTTTCATGTGTTCTACAGGATCTATTTGCCAATGGCTAAAGCACCTATTTCCGCCTTGTTCTTGTTCCAGTTTTCATTCGTTTGGAATGACCTTCTGTTTGGTTTTACATTTAGTAAATCGGGAAATATCCGTCCAATCATGACCGTATTGTCTCAATTGAACGGGCCGAATGGTGCAACGACAAATGCGCCTGCTGTGCTTCTAGCTTGTGCGATTGCATCAATTCCGACGATTCTACTTTACATTGCTTTGAATAAGAATTTTGAAAAAGGATTGGTTATGACAGAGAAATAGCAGCTTATTTTCCTTTTCTTCCATTATCTAGAAGGTCAAATAACTCCAAAGGAAAGAGTAGACCTTTTCTGAATAATCGCTTTAAAGCACGATGTATCAATAAGAAAACGCATTCTTCGTTGCTTGCTATTTTTTTCTGAATATATTATTGTTATGACAATAAAGCAAGTAGGAGGACGGAAATTGAACGACAAACTAGCAAAAAAGAAGGGGTCCAGTCCGCTGTATAGTCAAATCGCGGATGATTTAAGATTTAAGCTTTTGTCAGGAGAATGGAAAGCGGGAGAAAAAATCCCTCCGGAACTCGAACTATGTACAATATACAATGTCAGTCGAATCACAATCAGAAAAGCAATTGATGAACTTGTTCGAGAAGGACATTTATATCGTGAACGTGCAAAAGGTACATTCGTATTATCCGTGGACCATACGACAGAAAAAGAGCATTATACGATGGTCCGCAGCTTCACACGAGAGATGGAGGAATTAGGGAAAACTGTCCATACGTTAAAGGCACATGTCCAGTTGATCCATGCTTCTGAGCGGATTTCTCAACAATTAGGAATTGAAAATGGTGGGGAAGTGCTCCAAATCAGACGGACAAGAGGTGTAGACGACAGTAAAGCATTTGCTTATTTTGTCACACATATCCCATACATTGAGAAATTCTCCTTAGATAGTAAGGATTACTATGGTTCATTATATGATTACCTGAAAAAGTTCAACATCGTATTAAGTGAGTCCAAAGAATATGTGGAAGCAGTCATGGCGACACCTGAATTACAAGCAATTTTAGAAATACCTGATGTGACACCAATTCTAAAAAGAGTGCGCATGGTTTCAAGCAGTGATGGACAGTACAAGGAAATCAGTGACTGTTACTATGTTGGAGACCAATATCGTTATTACGTTGAAATGTGATTCGAAAAAAGTAAAGTGCAAAATAGACCAGCTATTTTGTGCTTTCTTTTTAAGACGCAAGAGTGTAAGACAGCGATTTGGCCTATCCTATTTTATTTAATTGTTATGAC
>NZ_JALAHI010000089.1 GCF_022711995.1 Enterococcus sp. | reverse complement strand
TATGCTAACGGAAAAGCCGCAACGCTGGAAGAAGGTTTTGAGCTGGCACGAGAGTGTATCGCTTCCGGTGCCGCTTATGACAAATTGCAAATGCTGATCCGTCAGTCAAACAACCAATGAACTTCAATAAATAAGCAGTAACCTGAATAATTCATACATTCTATTCGAATGCTCACAAATCGCTTAACAATAATCAAAACACTCATTTTTCATTTTCACCCATTAGGTGATGAAAAAAGAACTCCGTTCTGTTATGGTAAAGGTGCTTAAACCAACCAAAAGAAAGGAGTTCTTCTAATGACTAGTTTACATGACAATCAAATGAAATTCAATTCAACGATGATAATTTCACACACAGGTGGCTGCTTATCCAGTGATTCAGGGTTAGTTCTAATGAAGGAGTTAATGGATACTCTTCAATTTTCAAAACTAGCAAAGCATTTTCTTCACATAGAGGACAAGCGCAATTATTATACACATGATAACGTGGAAATATTAGAACAACTTATCTTGCAATTGATTAGTGGTTATTCGGCTGATTCTTCAGCGAATATTTTAAGACAAGACCCTGTATTTCAAGCCATTTTAGGTAAGAAGCAACTAGCCTCTCAATCTTCACTTTCTCGTTTTTTTGATCGTTTTATGGAGAAAAATATTCATCAATTGCAAGCGTTAAATCAAGCATTAGTAGATCAAGTACGTTTGATTCGCAATAACACCGAATTAGTGATTGACATTGATTCCACTCACTCCGATACATTTGGACGTCAAGAACAAACAAATTACAATGCACATTATCAAACCTATGGATATCATCCGCTAGTTGCCTTTGATGGACTAACTGGTGACTTTTTAAAAGCAGAACTACGTCCAGGAAATCAATACACCTCGAAAGGAATAAAAGCGTTCATTGAACCATTGCTATCTCATTATATTGAAGCATTACCTACTACAGATATACTCGTACGTGGTGATAGTGGGTTTGCAACACCAGAGGTGTATGAACCTTGCGAGAATACCAACAGTCACTACGTCATTCGATTGAAAAATAATAACAAGTTAAGCCAGTTGGCAGAACAATTTGTTCAATACGATGACAATCAAAAATGGAATGAACAAGAGGTATATTATTTTTCTTCCTTTTACCAAGCACAATCTTGGTCAAAACCTCGTCGTGTCTGCATACGATCGGTTCGCGAGAGTGGTGAACTTCTCTTTCATCACGCATTTATTGTGACCAATTTATCCGAAAATGTCTCACCTGAAGTTGTCTTCTCTCTTTATGAAAAACGTGGAACGATGGAAAATTTTATCAAAGAAGCCAAAACGGGTTTCTTTTTTGACAAGACAGATAGTCCACGTTTTGTAGAAAATCATACGAGAATGATGATAAGCGTTCTTGCTTACAACCTTGTTAATTTTTTAAAAACGATTGCATTCAAAAAAATAGACCAAGGAATGACTATCCAGACGATTCGTTTACATTTTCTTAAAATTGCTGGAAAACTTGTTCAAACAGCCAGAAAAATATACCTTAAATTATCAAGCTATCATGTGCAACAAAACGAATTCTATGCAATTTTCAGGCGCCTAAGGCGGTGCCAATAAATCCTTCCTAACCTTAGAAAAAAAGGATGAAAAATCAAAGGGGTGGAGTCTGCCAAAAAACTGAATTGACTTTCACTTTAATAGCAATAGCCAAGAAAAGTAGAACAAAAAATTAAATTTTGTTAGAAATAGAGAGAATGTTTAAAGAAACGTACGTTTTTTTAAATAACTATTCAAAAAAATTAAGGCTATGAATTATTCAGGAAAAATGGTGTAATGGAAATTCATGAATATTGGGATGCCGATTATAGCCACAAAGAAAACTATGGCAAAGAAGAATGGGTCCAAAAAATTGACGAGACCGTTCAAGAATCGATTGCTGCCCATAAAATTAGTGATGTTGAAGTGGGTTCATTTTTATCCAGTGGCGTAGACTCTAGCTATGTAGCTGCGGTTTTACGACCAGATCACTCCTTTTCGATTGGCTTTGATGATAAGACTTATAATGAAGCGATTGAAGCTAGAAAATTGACCAAGATGCTAGGATTGAACAATACCGCTGCGGTAATTGATGGAGAAATGTCCTTCAAGGCGTTTCCACTGATTCAATATCATTTGGATGAGCCAGATTCTAATCCAAGTTGTGTGCCCCTTTACTTTTTGGCCAATTTGGCTGCTCAGCATGTGCGGGTAGTTCAGTCTGGTGAAGGTGCCGATGAATTATTTGCCGGTTATGCAGCTTATGGCTGGCATACGAATTCTAAAATGATCCGTGTATTTGCTCAAGGGTTGAAAAAACTGCCTAAAAATATCCGCTTCAAATTAGGCCGGACTTTGGGAAACATGAGAAACTTCCATGGGCGGATCCATTTGTATGAAGCCACTGCACCTGCGCAAGATTTCTTCATTGGACAAGCATTGGTTTTTGAAGAGCAAGAAGCTGAAGCCGTGTTACGACAAGAATATACGCAGGGGCCGTCAGTTGCCGAAATCGTAGCTCCTTACTATCAAAAAGTAGCAGGGATTACTGAGGAAGTGAATAAAATGCAATATCTGGATGTCCATCAATGGATGCCAAAAGATATATTGCTGAAAGCAGACAAGATGTCGATGGCTAGTTCTTTGGAATTGCGGGTGCCATTACTGGACATTGAAGTCATGAAGTTAGCTCAAACGATTCCAACAAAGTATTTGATCAATCAGCACAACACGAAAGATGTCTTTCGCCAAGCAGCGAATCGTCATCTGCCTGAAGAATGGGCAAATCGTGAAAAGTTAGGGTTTCCGGTTCCTATCCGAGCGTGGCTAAAAGAAGGAACGGGGTATCAAACAGTCAAAGATCTGTTTTCAGCTGATTTTGCCGGAGAGTTTTTTGACCAAGAAAAGATTTTACAGCTTTTGGCTGACCATCGTGCCGGCAAGCAAGGTCTACAACGGAAAATATGGACGATCTTTACTTTCTTAACGTGGTATAAAGTTTTCTTCATTGATGAAGAAATTCCTAAGGCAGAAACAATCGTTTACGAAACCATTTAAAAACACGAGGAAAGATGCAATCCCTCCAAGTACATTACCGACTTGAAGAGGAGCGACATCGAATCCTCGTGTTTTTTCATATTTTATAAAGCCAATAAGTTTTCTAGATAATCCGCTAAACCATCTTCTGCATTCGTTTTATCCGTAACATCATTTGCAACAGCTTTTAACTGGTCTGTGCCATTGGCCATAGCTACACCCCAACCGGCGTATTCAAGCATTTCTAAATCATTGTGTTCATCACCAAAAGCAATAATATCTTTTGGATCAATCTTCAAATAGTTAGAAATGACTGAGAGGCCCAATGCTTTGTGGACCCCCTTAGGAACAATTTCCAAAATAGCATGAGGGCCACCCCATGTCCGAACGTCAACGGTGTCGTTGAATTGATTGCTGATCCGTAAAGCTGCTGTTTCCGCAAACTCATTTTGTGTCTTAACCAACAAAGATGTCGGATCAGATGTCATATTCTTCAGTAAGTTTTGTTCAGTTACACTGTCTGAAGAAAAGAAACGTTGATCAAACCCATCCAGTTGATCAATGAAAAATGTTTCACGATTCTCAGCCGCGATGAAATCTAAATTTAAGTTTTCTTTTTGAGCCATCAGCTCAAAGGCGATCTCTCTTGAAACAGAATACTCTGTTTCGTTGGCCCATACTTGACGGGGCTTGTGTACCAATCCACCATTAAAGTTGACCATTGGAGTTCTCAAATCTAGTTGACGATAAAATTGATCACTCATACGAAAAGGACGCCCAGTTGCGATAGTCACATAATGTCCGGCTTTCGTTGCTCGTGTCAAAACATCAAATGTCCGTTTTGAAATTTGAGATTCTGTATTTAAAGTAGTGCCATCTAAATCGATGGCAATTAATTTTTGTTTCACTCGACTCGCTCCATTCTCTCTTACTAGTTTTTTAAGTGTAACATATTTTATTGAATTCACAAGAGATGAAAGAATTATGATAAGTTTCTGGAAATAGTTAGGCGACGGTCAAAACACGAACATTCTGATAAAATATTTAGATTTTGTTAATTTTTTTATTGTGGAATAGGGGGTATTCCCCTATAATTTGTAATTGTTCAATGGAAAGTGCAATTATTCTTTTCTTTTCAGAAACACTAACTAATCTTGTAGGAGTGAAAAAGTTACATGGAAAAGTTTTTCAAATTAAAAGAAAATAAAACAACAGTTTCAACAGAAGTGATGGCCGGGGTAACCACCTTCTTTGCAATGAGTTACATTCTTTTTGTCAATCCGTCTATTCTTTCTGCTTCAGGTATGCCGTTCCAAGCCGTCTTTCTGGCAACCATCATTGCCTCTGTGATTGGAACGTTGGTCATGGGACTCTTTGCAAATGTTCCTTATGCGCAAGCACCAGGAATGGGATTGAATGCCTTCTTTACCTTTACAGTTGTCTTTGGTCTAGGTTATTCTTGGCAACAAGCGTTGGCCATGGTTTTCATCTGTGGTGTGATCAATATTTTGATCACGATCACTAAAATTCGTAAGTTGATCATTCATGCCATTCCAGAAAGCATGCAGCATGCCATCGGTGGTGGGATTGGGATCTTTGTTGCTTACGTTGGGCTGAAAAATGCCAATCTATTGAGTTTCAGTGCGGATACTGCCGCAGTGACTGGATCAACGGTTGATGGAGACACTATCGTTAGTGCTTCATTTAATGGAGGCATCGTACCAGCACTGGCTAATTTCAACAATGCGCCAGTTATTTTGGCCATCATTGGCTTAGTTTTAACGACCGTACTGGTTGTAAAAAATGTTCGTGGAGCAATCATTATTGGAATCTTAGCTACAACGATTATCGGAATTTTGATGGGTGTGGTAGATTTAAGCACGATTGATTGGCAAGGAAATTCTCTTGGCAGTTCGATTAATGAACTAAAAACAACTTTTGGTGCTGCCTTTGGTTCAGAGGGAATGGGGTCATTGTTCAGTGATTCCACCAAAATTCCTCAAGTCATCATGACGATCATTGCCTTTAGTTTGTCGGATACATTTGATACTATCGGGACATTTATTGGTACAGGACGCCGGACTGGAATCTTTTCTCAAAAAGATGAAGAAGCACTTGAAGACAGTAAAGGCTTCAGCACCAAAATGGATAAAGCTCTTTTTGCTGATGCGATTGCTACTTCGATCGGTGCGATTTTCGGAACGTCTAATACAACTACTTATGTGGAATCCGCTGCCGGAATTGGTGCGGGTGGACGAACAGGTTTGACTTCTGTAGTTGTAGCGGCTTTGTTTGCTATCAGTAGTTTCTTCTCGCCATTGATTTCCGTTGTTCCTGCTCAAGCAACTGCTCCGGCACTGATTTTGGTCGGTGTAATGATGTTGGCTTCCTTTGCGGATATCAACTGGTCTGATCTTGAAGAAGCTGTGCCAGCTTTCTTTGCTTCCATTTTTATGGGTCTTTGCTACAGCATTTCTTACGGAATCGCAGCTGGTTTTATCTTCTATGCGATTGTTAAAGTTGTAAAAGGCAAATTCAACGAAGTATCGCCTATTTTATGGATCGTTAATATTCTCTTTATCTTGAACTTCATTATTTTAGCTGTCATCAGCTAATCCGGTTCAACGAAATGCAAGAATTTCTTATAGTGTTTTAAATAACGAACTATCCAATCGATAACTGATTTTTCCCTTTGATCTATCGGTCGCTTTGCAGAAGCGGTAGATGAAATTGGCAGATGAGACAGTTATCGAAGGGATAGTTTTATTTTGTAGATTGATCACATAATTTTCTGTCTTTTTTAATTTTACTATTTTAAAAAATGCGGTATAGTTTAAGAGAAAGAGGGTTTTGACATGAAAATTGATTGGAAACGAAATCTCCTAATTTCTTGGATTGGCTGTTTTTTTACTGGTGCAAGTTTTAGTTTAGTAATGCCGTTTATTCCGCTATATATCGAACAATTGGGGGCGCCTGAAAGTCAAGTTGAACTGTTCTCTGGTTTGGCAATTTCCGTGACTGCCTTTGCTGCCGCAATTATTGCGCCGGTGTGGGGGAATCTGGCCGATCAAAAAGGCCGCAGGATCATGATGATTCGGGCTGCTGCCGGTATGACATTCACGATGGGCTCGCTAGCCTTTGTCCCAAATGTCTATTGGTTATTGATCATGCGTTTCTTTACGGGGATTTTATCTGGCTATATTCCAAATGCCACAGCATTGATTGCTTCTCAAGCACCAAAAGAAAAAAGTGGTTGGGCACTGGGAACCTTAGCCACCGGCGCGATTGCGGGGAATTTGATTGGTCCTTCTATGGGTGGAGCGCTAGCACAGTGGTTTGGGATGCAAAACGTATTTATCATCACAGGAGTCGTTCTCTTGATTACGTTATTATTGACAGTCTTTTTGGTTCAGGAAGACTTTGAGCCAGTTGAAAAAGGCGATCTTTTGTCTGTCAAAGAAATTTTCGGGCAAATCAAAAATCTGCAATTATTGATTGGATTGTTTATTACCTCATTGATTCTACAGCTTGGTGTAACAAGTATCAGCCCTATTTTGACGCTCTATATCCGTGATTTGAGCGGCGATACAGGGAACCTGTTATTCATCAGTGGATTGATCGTATCGATCGCCGGTGTTTCAGCAATCATTTCTTCGCCAATTTTAGGGAAAGTAGGAGACCGCTATGGCAATCATAAAGTGCTGCTAGGCGGATTACTGCTTTCATTCCTTTGCTTTATTCCAATGGGCTTCGTAACATCGCCCTTCCAATTAGGGGCTTTGCGCTTTTTGCTGGGCTTTTCCACGGGAGCGTTGATGCCATCGATCAATACGTTGATCAGTAAAATTACTCCGATGGAAGGTGTCAGCCGAATTTATAGCTACAATCAAATGTTTTCTAACTTCGGCCAAGTTCTGGGCCCAATGGTGGGGTCGACCGTAGCCCATAGTTTCGGTTATCCCGCGGTGTTCTGGGTAACTAGCGCATTTGTCTTTTTGAATGTATGTCTTTCAACCTTTAATTTTCGCAAAAACTTTCATAAAAATGATCTCAGTTGAAAAGAAAAAAAAACCAGTTACAATGAGAGTAACTGGTTTTTCTTCTATAAATGACTGGTCTTTTTAGAAGCAGGAGCAATCATACCAAAAAGGATGATGATAACACCCACAACTAGAGAGATAATTGCGGTCAGTTGGAAATCATAGGTACCACCCGAAAGTGAACTTCCTAGATAGCCGACGACTTGACCTAAAATAAATGTCCAAAATAGTGTAACTAAGTAGCGCATGACGACACCTCTTTTCTGAGTATCTTGCTCTTTGCTTTTAGTTTATCACAAAAATTTTCAATGTAAAGATTTTCAAGTTTTCATTTATTCTTTTCAAACGAGAAATAAAGCAGAAACAAACGGAATTATCATTTTCGGAGGGATTTTTTATGTATCATCAATTGACAACCTTAAGCGCGTATTCGTTACTTCAAAGTACGATCAAAATTCCTCACTACATTGCTACTGCCAAAAAAGCTGGATACAAGGTTTTGGGACTAACAGACCACAATGTCCTCTACGGGGCCTTGGAATTTTACCAGCAATGTCAAAAGGTTGGGATCAAACCTGTGATCGGTGTTTTATTCGATTGCACTTTTGGCGAATCTTCCGGAACATTTCCATTGTATCTTTTTGCAAAAAATTTAGCCGGCTATCGTTTATTGATGCGGCTTTCCAGTGAAAAAATGATCAATGGTCATTTGGATTTGGCAGAGTATCTAACATTACCAGATTTGTTTGGGATTTTGCCTCAAGGACAAGGCTTTGTTCCCGAATACTCGGAAGATTCAGCGCTACTTTCCCAAATTTTGACAGAGTTTGTCGCTCGTTTTGATCAAGAGAGCCTGTTTCTTGGGGTACAAAAGGCAACGGACACACCAGAAAAAGAGTGGTTTCAACAACACGGCATTCAGCTGTGTGCTTATCGACCAATCGCAGCTCTGGAACAAGAAGAATTGTTTGCTGTGCAAGTGATGGAGCACATTAAAAGCGGAACGCAGATTGAAGATTTTCGTAAAGCAAAAGAACAGACTTCTGCTGCTTATTATTTGGAAAGCCCAGAGGAACTGCTGCAAGCATTTGGCGAAAATTCAGAAGCGTTGCTGAACAATCAGCGAATTGCAGAAGAATGCTCGTTGACGATTCCTCTTCATCAACGATTGCTTCCGCATTTTCCTTTGGAAAAAGAAGAAAATGCCGCTGATTTTCTCAGAAAGCTCTGTTTTGAGAAGTTGCCTCAACGAATCCCACACGTCACAGAGGCCCATCGTCAGCGTCTGGACTATGAACTATCTGTGATTCATACAATGGGCTTTGATGATTATTTCTTGATTATTTGGGATGTGATGGATTTTGCCCATAAAAATGAAATTGTTACTGGTGCAGGACGGGGGTCAGCGGCCGGTTCGTTAGTTGCTTTCGTATTAGCTATTACCGATGTTGATCCGATTGCCTATGATTTGCTGTTTGAGCGTTTTTTGAATCCTGAACGCTATACCATGCCGGATATCGATTTGGATATTCCTGATAATCGTCGTGATGAAATCTTGCACTACGTTCGGCAAAAGTACGGCCAAGAGTATATGGCACAAATCGCTACTTTTGGAACGATGGCAGCCAAGATGGTGCTGCGGGATGTCTCACGGGTATTTGGTCTATCGCAAAGTGAGGCTAATCGCTGGTCGAAAGCTATTCCTAACGCTTTGAAAATGACATTGGCATTGGCTTACGAGCAATCCAATCAATTGCGTGAGTTAGCAACCTTCAATGAACGAAACGAAACAATGTTTGCTGTGGCTAAGGTTTTGGAAGGATTGCCGCGGCATGTTTCTACCCATGCCGCTGGTGTTGTGATCAGTGACCAAAATCTTTTGGACCTAGTCCCACTTCAACAAGGAAGCGATGAGATCCTCTTGACTCAGTTCACAATGAATGATGTGGAAACAGTCGGTTTGTTGAAAATGGATTTTTTAGGCTTACGGAACCTTTCCATCATTGACAATACATTAAAAGGCATCAAACGAGTCTCAAATGAAACAGTTACCCAAAAGGCGATCCCATTGGATGATCCTGCTGTTCTGCGATTGTTTCAGCAAGGAGACACTGCCGGAATCTTTCAGTTTGAATCGGCAGGAATCCGAAATGTGTTGCGTAAACTAGGACCGGAAAGCATCGAAGATATCGCAGCTGTCAATGCGCTGTATCGACCAGGGCCTATGCAAAATATCGATACCTTTATTCGTCGTAAAAAAGGCCAAGAGAAAGTGGTGTATCCAGATGCCACGTTGGTGCCCATTTTGCAAAATACCTATGGAATCATCGTTTACCAAGAACAAATCATGCAAGTGGCTTCTAAAATGGCTGGGTTTTCCCTCGGTCAAGCAGATATTTTGCGGCGAGCTATCAGTAAAAAGAAAAAAGATGTCTTAGATGAAGAACGCCGTCACTTTGTAGAAGGGGCCGTGGCTAATCATTTTTCAGCAGAAAAAGCAGAAGAGGTCTATGATTATATCGAACGATTCGCCAATTATGGCTTTAATCGTTCCCATGCCTTTGCTTACTCCTTCATCGGTTTTCAAATGGCCTACCTCAAGGTCCATTACCCAGGCCCATTTTTTGCTGCACTGCTGCATTCAGTGAGGAATAATCCTAGTAAACTAAAAGAATATTTGAATGAAGCAACTCGGTATGGTGTAGCCATCTTACCGCCATCTATTAACAAGAGTGGCTATAGTTTCTATTTGCAATCGAATCAGCAGATTCGTTTTGGATTTAGCAGTGTCAAAGGAATCCGTAGAGACTTGATCCAAGATATTTTGGATGAACGGAAGGAAAATGGGGCATTCTCCTCTCTAGATCAATTCCTGTTACGTTTGCATCAAAAAAATAGTAAATGGTTGAAAGAAGATTATTTGCGCCCGTTACTAAGCATTGGCGCCTTTGATGAATTGGTTACCAACCGAAAGCAGGCCATCATCCAGTTAGAAGGGAAAATCCAAAATATTGCCTATAGCGGAGGCAGTCTCGATTTATTAGAGACGATGGCGCTAAAAGAGGCCGAAGTCGCTGATTATGATTTAGAACAAAAGCTGGCATTGGAAGAAGAATACTTAGGCGTTTATCTTTCAGGACATCCTGTGCAACAATATCAGAAGCTGCAGCAGCTAAAGCAGACCATCGCGATCGCTGACTTAGTGCCCAACGAACGTGTCCGGATACTTTTTTATGTGCGTCACATTCGAGAAATCCGCACAAAAAAAGGAGAACAAATGGCCTTTCTTGAAGGAACTGATGCTAGTAAAGAAGTCTCAATCACCGTCTTTCCGATACTGTATCGTCAAGTGCGGGGAGATGTTGCAGAAAATGCTGTTTTGTATGTGGAAGGAAAAGTGGAAGTAAGTCGTTACAATGGTGAAATCCAACTGATTGCTGATAAAATAGAGCTAGCTGAAAAAGCACAGGCTCAGCTAACCGATCAAACTTGTTTTCTGAAGATCACACCCGCGGTTGAGAAGGATCATCTGCAAGAATTGTCGCAATTACTGAGAAAACATAAAGGACAGATTCCAGTTGTGCTGTTTTATGAGCGAAATGGGAAAAAAGTTTTGTTGACAGAAGAGAACTGGGTAAAAAAAGATGAAGAAATTGAAAGCAGATTAGGAAGCCTCTTGGGAACAGAAAATGTTATTTTCAAGTAATTTTCCGAAAACGTAATTTCAAACTTACACTTTTTTCAACTTTTTCCCACGAATTCAAGACATTTCTCTGGAATAATGGTAAAATACTACTCGTGGTTATTACTTGAAAAGTATCAAATAAGGGAGTTCCAATTCCCTAAACAAATCTACTAATGAGGTGAATGGATAATGAAACGCATTGGAATTCTAACCAGTGGCGGCGATGCGCCGGGGATGAACGCAGCGGTTCGGGCAGTTGTCAGAAAGGCCATCTTTGATGGGCTTGAAGTATATGGAATCAATTACGGCTATGCCGGCTTGGTAGCAGGAGATATCCGCCGTCTTGACGTGGCAGATGTAGGCGATAAGATCCAACGAGGCGGAACATTCTTGTATTCTGCACGCTATCCTGAATTTGCAACGCAAGAAGGTCAGTTGAAAGGGATTGAACAACTGAAAAAATTCGGTATCGAAGGTTTGGTCGTTATCGGTGGAGATGGTTCTTATCATGGTGCGATGGCTTTGACTCGTCATGGTTTCCCTGCAATTGGTATTCCAGGAACAATCGATAACGATATTCCAGGAACAGACTTTACGATTGGTTTTGACACAGCGATCAATACCGTTTTAGAATCAATCGATCGCATTCGCGATACAGCAACTTCCCATGTTCGGACATTCGTAATTGAAGTAATGGGACGCGGCGCCGGGGATATCGCTCTTTGGTCAGGTGTTGCCGGTGGAGCAGATGAAATCATCATTCCAGAACATGACTTTGATATGGCTGTCGTTGCAAATCGTATTCGCGAAGGACGTGACCGTGGAAAGAAACATTGCTTGATCGTTTTAGCAGAAGGCGTGATGGGCGGAAACGAATTTGCTGACAAATTATCTGAATATGGCGATTTCCATACTCGGGTATCGATTTTAGGCCACGTTGTTCGTGGGGGATCACCAAGCGCAAGAGACCGTGTATTGGCAAGTAAATTTGGCTCATATGCTGTAGAATTGCTGCAACAAGGTAAAGGCGGATTGTGCATCGGTATCGAAAACAACCAAATGGTTGCTGCAGATATCATTGAGACCCTTGAAAACAACAAACACAAACCAGATATTTCTTTATAC
>NZ_JALAHI010000088.1 GCF_022711995.1 Enterococcus sp. | reverse complement strand
GTAGCCATAGTTACGGAACAATACTTCGTTTATATTGGATGATGGTTTTGGATATCGAAAATTTGCAATTTTGCAATCATTTCAGCCATTTGCCATTTCAACCTTTCAACAGTAGCAGCGTTCGTGAGTGTTTTGTAATCAGCGGTGAAAAGTGTGGAATAAAGTTCTAACAAGACAAAAAATAATATAAAGAAGGTATGTACCACAATTACAACGTTTTGTTGTAAAGAATTATGTACATATGTTTTATTTTCAGATGAATAATACAAAGCGCCAGCGTGGAGCAAATTTTACGGCAGATGAAAAGACCTTTGTCTTAACATTAATCAGTGAACAGCGTCATATTATAGAAAATAAAAAAACGGACGCTGTTACAAATAAGGAGAAGCAGCGGTGCTGGGAAGAACTAACGAATAAATTTAATTCATGTAGTCCTAGCGGTGCCATGAGGAGTGTAACCTCATTACAAAAATTTTACACAAATAAAAAAAAAGAAGTGCGAAAAGAAGTGGCCGATAAAAAAGTGTTTATGCGAAAAACAGGAGGTGGTCCTTCATCTTCAAAATGTGAGGATCCATACCTGCAGCTAACGTTAGCCACCATGGATGAGAATTCAGTGTATGGACTGGAAACTCAATACGGCGGGGATAGTGAATTATTTGTAAGTTGAACAGCATCATAAAAATTGGTCTTATTTTTTTTTTTATAGCAAACTATAGGTGAAGAAGATAACGAAGACCATGAAAACGATAATGTGGTGCCCATTGCCACCTCTTCTCCACACATACCTGAAGCAATGGATGAGGTTCACAAAACAAAAAAACGAGTGTTTTCTGATACATATGACCAAGGGGAAGAAAATGCAAATGTAAGCTTTTTCTGTGTTGGTTATCATCTGTTATATATATTAATTAATTGCAGTTTAAAGCTGACTGGGGTGATTATAAAGTTGAACACCTGAAAAAAAAGAAATCAAAGGAGTTACAAACAGTCATTAATAGGAGGAGGCCAACAATAACAGCACTACATTCCAGCCATTTGTCGAAAACTTACGACGAACTAGCTACAAAGAAAATGGAGTTAGTTGAGGCACAACTCGAAGGACAAAAACATGACGAAGAAAGAAAGCAAGTTGAATTTTTGCTTCGAAAGCAAATTTTAGAACTAGATATTGAAATAAAAAAGGAGCAGCTGAGAAAACTGAAACAGGATAATACGGAAAAACAATAAAATATAAAATAAAATATTAATAAAACATTTATTTGTTAAATTTATAAATTTCCAAAAAAATTTGTTATAAAATTTCTTCTAATTTCACTGCCCCTCCTTTGGTTGTCAATAACATTGACCTCTGGTATTTGACCATCTTCAATAAGTCGCTGCAGTTCATGCTGGTTAATGTCAGCTGGGAGAGGAGGTTCATCTTCACCCATTTGTCGAGCTATATTATGCAGGACTGCACACGCAATTATAATACTCAAAACAGTTTCTTTTTTTAATCGACATCCATATGCTAGCACAGGAAATCTTCGTTTGCAGACACCAAAAGTTCTTTCGATGACATTTCTTGTACGAATATGAGCTTCATTATACAACTGCTCTTCTTGAGTGTGTGGATTTAATAATGGTGTAAAAAAATAGTGTCTTACACCATAGCCACCATCACCTGAAAACAAATGCAATGTATTTTTACACATATTAAAAACTGAAACTTACCCAATATTATACAATTTGGATAATCTCCATTCTCAAAATTTGCTCGTAAAATCGAGTTATTGAAAATGGTCATATCATGAGTAGAACCAGGCCACCGAGCAACTACGTTTGTAAACTCCATATTCGCATTACACATGGCTTGAACGTTAATTGAAAAATAATCTTTCCGATTGCGAAAAACTTCAGCATTTTCTCCACCTTAAAAACGTTCCAATGAAAAGAATGTGTTTTTGGTTTTTTAAATCTTTACCTGGTGATTCAATTTTGATATGAGTGCAATCAATGGCCCCAATCACTCTTGGGAATCTCGCGATGTCAAAAAAACCATTTTGAATAAGCCTTTGCTCCATGAGAGTTTGGGGCATCTTAATAAAATGGTGGTAAAGCCTTGCTATAGCGTCCGATACACGTCTAATTATTCTCGACACAGTTGAGATGTGCATTCCCATATAGTCCGCTACTGTACTCAAATGGCCCCCGCTTGCAAAGAATCGTAATGTAGTAAGCAGCTGATTTATAGGTGACACCGCCTGATTTCTGTAATGATCAAATCATAATATATTTACACATTAAATTTTTTAACCACTTTTACCTGTCTGTAGGAAATTCCAAGCGTTCTTCAATTAACGTTAATAAATGTAAAACTGTTGGTTTTGTTAGTCGAAATCTTTGGAAAAATTGAAGCTCTGGTAAACCATAGAAATGATCAGCTCTAGTGTACATCTGCCGTGGAATTCCCATCTCAACAATTTCAATGACTTCTAAGTCATCCTCGTACGCGTCGAACACATCCATTTTTTAAACACACATTCAACACCACATAAAATTAATTCAACAATATCACAACTACATACGCGCGGTGTCATTGACTGTCGTACACACAACAAACTAACCTAAAATTTTTGATGTTCCAATAACAACAAACGTCAGTGTTGCCAATAGAAATGAAACTTTTACACAATTCCCCAACTAAGTATTACTTGGTTAAGTAGAGTCTAAGCAGTGACGGTGCAACAACTGTACAATTTAAGAAGTAGTTACTTTTAAGAATTGCTTAGCTAAGCAATGCTTACTGCTAACGTTGGTGCAAATGGGCATTAACCATTTTTATGCGTGTAAAGTTTATGGAAAGGATTGATTTACTTTGGTTTTGTGCACGATATGCCGTTAAGAAAGTATTTACTGTTTCAAGAACAGAAGGTACTGAAACCGTGGTTGTTCTTGTCGGTATGAAAGACACGCAATAAGCGCATAAAGATGTTATTTACTTAATGACGTTCATGT
>NZ_JALAHI010000087.1 GCF_022711995.1 Enterococcus sp. | reverse complement strand
GTTATATTCCCATGAATATCTGATAATAAAGCGATTCTTGTTTTCATTTAATGACCTTCTCCATCAATTATTCTTTGAATAGATTATATCATAATTGAAAATAACAAACGCTTTTGTATAATTTTTTAGTATTGCCTTGATTTGACAAATCATTGTACAAAAAAAGGTATTCCTATTATCAAAAGGAACACCTCCTATGGGTTAACGATTCACTGGAAACAGGTTGTATTGTTCCCTACTAAAATTTATTGATTCTGCCAGTCTGCTGGGAAAGTGACATAAACAAAGCGCGCTTCTTCTGGGACTGAAAATTGTATTTTGCTATTTTTAGGAATCAAAATGAGCTCACCGGCATTGGCAGAAACTTTCCGTCCATCAATAATGATATCTAGTTTGCCAGAAATGACATAGTCGATTTCATCATAATCGAGGGTCCAATCAAAGGTAGTTTCTTTCATCACCATCAAGCCACAGCCTAGACGGGGACTTTCTTCGAGTGAGAATAGATCCTTTGTATAAACCATATCGTTGGGGTTGCCTGTATCTAGACGATCTTCTTCGGAAACAGTGATCTCTGGTAGCTTGATTGCTGCAACACCACTGGGATCCACCTGTTTTGTTGGCATCAATTGTTCCGTTACGATTTGCCGAACCAGTGTTTCGATCATTTTGCGATTAAATTCTGTCATTATTTCACCTCATTATTTTGTTTCAGATCCTGGTTTACCTAACATGCGATTCGCCATGAAAATTGCGACAAAAATAGCTGTTATGCCTGCAACTAACTTACCGACGATCATTGGGAAAATCATTTCTTTTGCTACGCCAGCCGTAAAGCCTAGGTGATCACCTAAAACAAAAGAAGCCGAAACAGCAAACGCAATGTTGATGATTTTTCCACGATTATCCATGTCTTTTAACATTTGGAACATAGGAATATTATTTGCCAAGGTAGCTACCATACCGGCAGCAGCCACTTCGTTCATCCCTAAAACTTTTCCTAATTTCATTAGTGGTTTATTGAACACTTTTGTAATCACTGCAACTAAACAAAAAGCACCGGCTAAAGTCAATGCGATACTTCCTACGACTTCGATCCCTTCTGTAACAGGTGTAATGCCAGGAATGACCGTAATTCCCACAAGTAACTGGATTGCTCCGACAATCAAACCGATAATCGCCACGATGACAACACCTTGGCCAAAAATTTGGAAGCCTTTGATCATGCCGTTTGGTGCCAACCATAATCCCAAGATAATCAAAGCGGCAACGATAATGATAGGCAGCAAATTAGGAAGGATCATAGACATTGGCATTCCTGCGGTTAAACCACCGGCCAATAAGCCGAAAGGAATGGTAATAATTCCACTTAACACCCCTGTGGCTAAAAACTGTTGATCTTCTTTTTGAATAATCCCTAACGCAACAGGAATGGTGAAAACAATCGTTGGTCCCATCATAGCGCCAAGAATCGCTCCAGCAAATAAGCCTGCTTGAGGATCATTTGCTAGTTGCTGTGCTAGAGCAAATCCCCCCATATCATTTGCTAGTAGTGTTGTCGCGAACATTGCCGGATCAGCACCTAGCAATTCATAGACGGGAACAACGATAGGACTTAAAAGATTCGCCAGGACTGGGGCTAACGTGATGATCCCCACCATGGATAACGCTAAAGACCCCATCGCCATGATGCCTTCTTCAAATTGTTTTCCGAGTCCTAATTTATTCCCGATGCATTTATCAATGCCTCCAATGATCATAAAAAGAACCATAATATACATAATAATTTCATTAATGCTCATAGATTCAACCTCCTTATTCTTCCTCTGCAGTATCGATGACGCCAACGATCATTGCATCAATGGGTACTTCTGGATTTTCAGCAGAAATTCGAGCAGCATTGCCTTGACTGATCAATACTTTGTCGCCAATTCCTGCGCCAGCATTATCCGCTGCAATAATAAAGCCTTGTTTTTGTTCTTCTTGATTCAAAATGTCTACCATCATAAATTTCCAGCCGTTTAACTTCTCGTCTTTTCTTGTAGACCACAAACTGCCGGTAACTTTTCCTAAAAGCATGCTTTTTCCCCCTTTATAAGCAACTTTTGAGTGCGCGCATAGTCTTGTGCTAATGGTGTCAATTGCGCATTCTTTATTGGAGGAATGCGGTATTCTATCATTTTTTTCAATTGTTTTTCGGTGATGAAGGTCCGCTTAGGCAATGCCTTAGGCACAGATTTTTTCTGACAGGCTTTCCAAAAATCAGTATAGTCTTGCGACGAACGATAGAATGTCAGACCAAACTGCTGACATTTGTCGCGATATTCTTGGATTGTTTTTTTCACTTGATATTTAAGCGGTGTTTCTTTTGGAATCGCTGGCAAAGTTTCTAAAACAAGAATCGGCTTTCCTTGGAACAAAAATGAAAGTATTCTTTGGGTCAATCGATCGTTTTCTTGCAGTAAAGCAATACTGGACATTTGAGAAATCGTTAATTGTTTCACAATCATTCCAGCTGACTCTTGATCTTCACCGATTCGCCACTGAACAGTGGGAAACTGGTCATATAATTCGGCAGGGATATCTTTTTTCTCTTGCGAAAAAGCAAGAGAAAGGGTAGGCTTTGGAAGTTGCTGACAGATACGATCAGTAATTTGTTGAACCAGTTCTTCTATTTCAGAAACTTTCATTGTCCAACCTCCTCTTACTTAATGATGTAACCAAGAACACCTTTTGATAAACCACAAGCGTTTGCTTCGTCATAATCAATATGCATATACGTCGCGAAATGAGGACTGACACGTATCACCACATCATCAAAAATCAATGGTCGTGTGCCTAATACTTTTACTTGGACGATTTGTCCGTTAGTCACATTGTTTGCCAGTGCATCTTCTGGTGTCATATGGATGTGGCGTTTTGCCACGATCAATCCGCGATCTAGTGAAACAGTCGTTGCGCCATTCATCAATGTCACTCCTGGTGTTCCTTCAATCTTTCCACTTTCTCTAACAGGCGCGTTAATACCTAAAATTCGGGTATCTGTCATTGATACTTCTACTTGTGCTTCCTTACGTTCAGGGCCTAGAATCACGACATTTTGGAACAGTCCTTTGGGTCCTGCAACAGTGATTCGTTCTTTACATACATATTGACCAGGTTGTGATAAATCTTTTACTTTCGTTAACTGATACCCTGGTCCAAATAAATGATCGATTTCTCGACGAGACAAATGGACGTGGCGTCCAGAAGCTTCTACTTCAAATGTGTGATTTTGTAGTTGAATTCGTTTGATAACTTCTTCAACAATTTCATTGATTGAATCCAATGTGTTCATCTCCTAGTTCAGTTTTACTACAGTCATTGTTTGGATCAACGCATCCGCCCATTCTTGGAAATACTGATAGCGTTTATCAGGCTGTTCTTCGAACAAGAATAGGATCTTGTCCAATTGAAGTTGGATTTCCTTTGAAGAATAATCCCATTGTCTTCGCTGACTGCTCTCTATCACTACTTGCTCTTGATCAATCGCTTGTTCAATCACCGAGAATTTTCCTTGAATGATATGCTCCAACCAAGCTTGTTGTTTCTCAAAGTACAGCCATAGTTCTGCAGGAAACGTGTCATCTCTCAACATAGGAAAATAAAGGAGATGCTTCAAGTGCTGGATTTCATATTCTATCTTTCGTGATAGTGAATTTGTTTTGATCGAGGAGGTCCGAAGCGGACGAAGGTTAGCTCTTTTCTTAGTATTTGTCGTTACACTAGTAATATGATGCTCACGCAAATAACTTTTTGCAGCTGGCGTCAACAGACTTCCTGAAGGAATAATGAGATCCATCCCTTCTTGTAACTCTTTTCTAAGTATTTTTTTGCGAAGTTCATCTTCGGTAATGACTGTCATAACACCCCTCCTCACTTAATGTTTGGGACAGAAGCCATGATCACTTCTGCCCCGAACATTTAAGATGATCATTCAGTTACAGCATGCGGTAAAATAGCATCAACTTCTGTATGTGGACGAGGGATAACGTGAACAGATAGCAATTCTCCTACTCGTTCAGCAGCGGCAGCACCAGCATCTGTTGCTGCTTTGACAGCACCGACATCTCCACGAACCATGACAGTAACTAATCCGCCACCAACTTGTTCTTTCCCAATCAATGTTACATTTGCTGCTTTGACCATTGCATCTGCTGCTTCTACAGCACCTACTAAACCACGAGTTTCGATCATTCCTAAAGCGTTTGTACTTGACATTATATTTTCCTCCTAAAATGTTTGTTTTATTTTTAAAAATTCGAGACCATTCATAAATGGATTTCAGTCTCAAATTCTAAATCCAAAAGTTATCTTGTTTATCGTTTTTCTTATTGAGGCACCTTATTTAAGACGTGCCATTACTTGAGCAACGATCGCATTGACCAATTCCTCTTTATTGTTCGTTGCATCCGTGTTTTGTGGCGTCGTTGTTTGACCAAATTCTCGACGAATATCCTCTAAGTCACGAACACCGTAAGCAACTCTACGCAAATTGAATAGATTTTCAACACCAATATTGTCTGAAGTTGAACTTCCTCCAACAGCGCCGCAGCCCAGCGTCAATGCTGGTACTAAATTCGTTGATGCGCCAATCCCACCTAGTGTTCCAGAGGTATTGACAAGCAAGCGAGACACTGGTTTTTTGGCACCAAATTCTCGAATGACTTCCTTGTTTTCCGTGTGGATGCCCATTGTATGGCCTGCGCCTTCACCTTTGAGGATCTCAATCGATAAAGCACAAGCAGCTTCCCAATTCTCCACTGTATAAAAAGCGATGATTGGTGCCAATTTTTCTCTTGAAAATGGATACTTCAACCCAACGTGAGTTTCTTCAGCCACAATCAAACGACGATCATTTGGAATAGCCAGACCTACTAGAGAGGCGATATGTTGAACCGAGCGACCAACGATTTGTGGATTCATTGTTCCGTTTGGCCGTAAGATAAATTTAGCTAACTTATCCGCTTCCTCTGCACTCAAGAAATAAGCCCCTTGCTTGATCAATTCTTCTTTGACCGCTTCACGATTGACATTTTCTACAATAATGGATTGTTCAGAAGCACAAATGGTGCCATTATCAAATGTCTTAGAGTCCATGATTTGCTTAACCGCATGAGGAATATTAGCGCTCCGTTCAATATAGGCTGGACCATTCCCAGGACCCACTCCGATTGCGGGTGTTCCAGAGGAATACGCAGCTTTGACCATCGCATTGCCGCCAGTTGCCAAGATTAAGTTCGTATCGCTATTTTTCATCAATTCACTTGTTACTTGCATGGTAGGTGTTTGAATGACCGAGACACAGCCTTCAGGGGCACCTGCTGCTATAGCTGCTTGTTGAATGATCTCAACGGTGGCAATGATCGATTTTAGTGCATTGGGATGGGGTGAAAACACAATGCTATTTGCTGCTTTTAAGGAAATCAGCGCTTTATAAATGACTGTTGACGTAGGATTGGTCGAAGGAATAAGTCCAGCAATCACACCTACTGGTACCGCGATCTCAGTGACCTTTTTAGCCGCATCATCATGAATCACGCCCACAGTTGCTTTATCTTTTAGCTCGTCATAAACGACTTTTGAAGCAAAGGCATTTTTGATGATCTTGTCCTCATAAATACCGAAACCTGTTTCTTCATGGGCCATTTTCGCTAGTTTTTCTCGTTGGGCAAAGGTCGCCTCAGACACAGCTTTTACGATTGCGTCGATTTGTTTTTGCGAGAATGTTGCTAACTCTTGTTGGGCTTCCTTGGCTTTTCTGATCAAATTTCTTGTTTCTTGGATGGAACGTAAATCTTTATCTACTAATTCCACTCGTCTTCACTTCTTTCTATTTCTGCCATAATTGCTTGGATCAGCGATTCTTTGTTTGCTAATTTGATTTCACTTTTCTTTAATGTGCTCAAATTCATTTTGTATGCTTGTTTGCGTAAATCTACTACTCGCTTACTTTGTAGTTCTTTTAATTGAGCGGCATCAACAACGGGTGCTTTGTCTGATGCTTCAATATCTGGGACTGATAGCACTGCCTCTGACTTATCTTTAGGCTCTGGTATCGCTTTTGCTTCTGATTCAGTGTCTGCCAGTGTCTCTTTAGATGCTGTTTGTGGTTGTAGATCTGATATTGAGTCTGTTTCTGATACTGTCTTTGGTTCTGTCTTTGATTCTGTTTGCGATTCTGTCTTTGATTCTGGTTCTGGTTTTGCTTCTGATTTTGATTCTGTTTTTGGTTCTAAATCAGACAAAATAATTTCTGTTTGGGCATCCACTCGAGAAATGACGTGGTGGGCTATTAAGCAATTCAGCTCCTTAGCCACTTCAACACCCACCTCTACTGCTGCATTGACGGCTGCCACATCACCAACAACTTCGACGGTTGTTAGACCACCATGAATAATTTCCGCTTTTAACAATGTGACATCGGCCGCTTTTAGGGCTGCATCTGCTACACTGATGGCGCCTAAGAAGCCCCGCACCTCGACCATTCCTAATGCTTTCATCTGCTACACATCCTTAATAACTCAATGGATTATCGGCAATAGTTTGAACTACCTGTTCAAATGCACTACAAGCAGCTTTACAGGCAGATTGACTCCCTGTCAGCAACGCACCACCAAAATTTGTTTCAGATGGTGGCCCATAAAAGACGCCCATTTGTACATCAGCAGCCTTCATCGCAGCATCCAGAGCAACCATCGCTTCTAACGGCGGTGCAATCAGATAGGCGATCGCTTCCCCTTCTGGAACATTGGCTTGTTCCGAAAGAAAGCTGCCTGTTCTGGAAACAACATGCGCAAAATATACGATGCTATCGTCGTCATTGGCACTATAAAAACTTGCCTCTTCTTCAATGACTTGTGTGATCACACTTAGTCCACTATTGATTTCTGCTGGACTGGGTCCGGCAATGATACCGATTACTTCACCGGCAAGTTTCGTTGATGCATTTCCGGCTCCCGCATACATACTCTTTCCGTAAACAACTTCGACATCCGCCGCTTTTGTTGCTTCATCTAATGCAACGTATGTTACATCATCACAATCAGAAGTCACAATTCCTAGGGATCGATGTTCTGGCTTTAACGATAATTCTTTGGCCAAAGCTGGATCCACATTGGGAATGACTTTCATGCTTAATACGTTGGCACCTAAACGATCATTTTTCATAA
The DNA here is from genome assembly GCF_022711995.1 of Enterococcus sp. Taxonomy (GTDB): domain Bacteria; phylum Bacillota; class Bacilli; order Lactobacillales; family Enterococcaceae; genus Enterococcus_D. Next base: position 19,914 of record NZ_JALAHI010000087.1, on the reverse strand, counting down.
CCTTCCTCCTTTACTCTGCTTCTTTCAAATCAATACCCGATTTTTTCTTGTCGAGCATTTTTTTGATGACTTCAGCAATATAAGCCCCTGCTTCCACCGCTGGTGTACCCCCGCGGTGAATGTTTGAGATCACTGTGCGCCGGGCTTCTGGCATACCGACAGTTGGCTTATACGCAATATAGGCACTCATCGACTCCGCGGTTACCAATCCTGGACGTTCGCCTACTAATAAACAAACAACATCAGCATCTGTGATTTCACCAATTTTATCCATTGCTGGAACGCGACAATATTTGACGAATAAGACTTGATCGAAATCTAATCCATACATTTTCAATCCTTGTTTAATGGCAGGCAAAGCTTCTTTGACATTGGCTTCGATTGCAGCTGAACTTAATCCATCACCAACAACCATCTGTACTTTTGCTTTCGGTGTTGTATTTTTGCGAATGATCTCACAGTTTTCTTCATCGAATTGCCGCCCGTAATCAGGTCGTGTAAGGTATTCATCTTTACTTGTACAAATCGTTTTTGTAGCGATAAAACCCATTTCTTTCACTAACTCTTCACTGACATCTGAAAAGACCGCATCTTGTGCTGCTGCATGGTCCGCACGAAAACGCAATGTTGAAGGAGTCAAGTAGCGGGTTCCTGTACGTCCAACCCCTAGTCTCGCCGGGGTGTAAGCTTTCATCTTCAATAATCCTTCTGGATCTTCCGCATGTTTTAGCAATAATTGTTTCCGTAAATCAACTTCTGTAATATCAGGAATCATTCCTGCTTCTATTTCAGCGGTTTCTGTCACATGACTTGCTGGTTTTTCTTCTGTCGTCACAGCTGTGGGAACTGCCTGATCATCAGCGACCAATTCTGACAAAATGCCAGCGATCATTTCTTTTAATTCTTTTTCATTCATTCGTCTACTCACCTCAATTATTTAATGAATACAGATGCATCACCAGCACGGCTGGTTAACTTGCCATTTTCCATAAAGCCCATTTTTTCCATCCATTCCTCAAATTCTTTGATTGGACGTAATCCTAAGGTTTCACGAATCGTAGCTGTTTCATGGAAGCCTGTTGTTTGATAATTCAACATGACATCATCGCCATGAGGGATTCCCATGATATAGGTACAACCGGCAGTTGCCAGCAACATGGCCAGATTTTCCATGTCATTTTGATCAGCTTTCATATGGTTGGTGTAACATACATCACAACCCATTGAGATGCCGGTCAATTTCCCCATAAAGTGATCTTCCAATCCAGCGCGGATCACTTGTTTTGAATCATATAAATATTCAGGTCCGATGAACCCAACTACTGTATTGACGATGTAAGGATCGAATTTTTTCGCTAATCCATAACAACGTGCTTCCATCGTTACTTGGTCAGCACCGAAGTTTGCTTCTGAAGAAAGTTCGGAACCTTGTCCGGTTTCAAAATACATCACATTTGGTCCAGCTGCTTGTCCACTGTGTAATGCCAAATCTTGTGCTTCTTCCAACATAGCGGCATTTAAGCCAAATGCGGTATTTCCTTTTTCAGAACCAGCAATGGACTGGAAGACTAATCCGGTAGGTGCCCCTTGGCGAATAGCTTCCATTTGTGTGGTCACATGAGCTAAAACACAGGTTTGTGTTGGGATTTCCCATTCACTCCGAAATTCTTCAAATTTATTCAGAATGCGTTTGACACTTTCTGTGGAGTCATCGACCGGATTCAATCCAATTAAGGCATCCCCTGCGCCATAAGAAAGTCCTTCCATAACAGAAGCCATAATGCCGTCTACATTATCTGTTGGGTGATTTGGCTGTAACCGGCTGGAGAATGTGCCTGGACGACCAATCGTCGTGTTGGCAGTTTTTTCGATCCGAATCTTTTTGGCACCGACGATCAAATCCATATTCGACATTAACTTACATACAGCGGCAATCATTTCTGAAGTCAAGCCGCGAGAAATACGTTTGATGTCAAAATCGGTCGTTTCCGAAGACAAGATGAACTCCCGTAATTCAGCAACTGTCCAATGTTTGATGCTTTCAAAAATTCGCATATTGACTTGATCGATAATAATACGTGTTACTTCATCTTCGTCATAATCGACAACAGGATGATTAAACAAATCATTTAATGTCAGCTCAGCTAGGACAACTTTGGCGGCTACCCGTTCCTCTGCAGAATTTGCTGCAACGCCAGCTAGTTTGTCACCAGATTTTTCTTCATTGGCTTTGGCTAATACTTCTTTCACTGACGTAAATTGGTATACATTGCCAAATAACTTGGTTTTTAAAATCATTTCAGTGTCGCTCCTTTTTAATTAAATACTAATGTCTTAACAATTACAGGCAGGACTGCACCTTCTGCAACTGGTAGGCCGATGTCCACATAGTCGCCATTTTCCACCTTGACAGAGTCAATACAGATGAAAGGATATTCTGGAGGCAAGTTGGCACTTAGCGCATGGCCCAAAGCTTTAGCCATATCTTCATCCACCATAACGATGATGGGAATGGCTGCTTTCACTAGACTGTCCAAACCTGCCAAGATTCCTTTTCCATAGCGCTGAATGTCGTCAAAAGTTGGATTTCTATCCCCTCTGATGGCCAAAGCCACTTGAGGTGTCCCTTCCGTTGTATGCCAATTGAGTTTTTCTCGAATCCGTTCACTCAATTCGGCAACCGCCAATTCTTCATCTTCTTTGGCTAACTTCAAAATAGGGATATTTTTGATAGGTAAAATCTGTTCGCGATAAGCAATGGTACTGCCACTGATTTCAGCCGTATGGGAGCCTGCGCCAACCACCGTAGCACGAATCGTTTCATTGCTTTGAAGCACTTCTTTTTCCGAAAAAATCAGCGACTGACGGAGATATTTCCCTAACAGCAAGCCGATGTCGCCGAATTTGAATGGCTCCTTTTCTTCGGCAACAAAGCAGTCCGCCACGCCACCGGAAAATGTGACAAGCGGGATTTCTTCATTCCTTCTGAGGGGATGATTGGTCACTAATAAATCAAAGAACGGATTTTTTTCTCCTAAGCCCACACTATTTTCCAAGACATGAACAAGTTCTAAAAGAATCGGCTTGAGGGTTGCTTCCGTCACCTGATCCCCAATGGTTAGAGAAAGCTCTTTTTTCTTGATTATTTCTTGGATTTTTGGTGCGAGATAAGTGACCCGCTGCTGTTTATCGACTTTGATCAACCGACCGCCAATATCAAAGCAAGCTGTGTCTATGACCTCGCCATCTTTAAAAACAGCTAAATTGGTCGTTCCACCACCGATATCCAAATTAACGACTGGTTTTCGTTTGCTCTCCGAAAACGATTGGGCGCCTGCTCCTTTTCCAGCAATAATGCTTTCTAGGTCTGGACCTGCTGTTGCGACGACAAAATCCCCAGCATACCCGCTTAATGCGTTTAAAACTTTATTCGCATTAGCCTTTCTGGCGGTTTCACCGGTGATGATCACGGCACCCATCTGGATATCTTGCTTGTTAATCCCAGCTTTGCGATACTGTTCCGCAACAAATTCATTGATCGGTTCTGCATCAATCTCTGTCTGATTCAATAAAGGTGTAAAGATGATATCACTCCGATAAATGACTTTTTTATCAGAGATGGAGATTCGGGGAACTGTAAAAGCCGAAGCAAAGTTTTCAACCGTTAATTCCGACAATACAAGCTGCGTTGTGGATGTCCCCAAATCGATCCCAACCGTTAAGAGTGTCTCCTTAGACATAGTTACCCTCCTTTGCATACAAAAAGGCGCCTAAAGAATTTGTAGAAAATTTCTTTCTACTTTTCTTTAAGCGCCTTTGCTTAATCACTGAACAACATCACTGGTGTTCTGTTCGAAATAGAAACAGGTTTTGGTCCCCTGTTCATTTGATTCTATCGTAATTTTTCCCTTTAGTTTGTCCTTAACATAGCTTTTTACGATCATTAAGCCCAAACTATTCTCATTCTTTTGATTCACATCATAGCCTTTACCGTTGTCCATCACTGTGATAGTAATCATTTTGTTATCTAATGTTCCAATCACTTTCACAATGCCGCTAGCTGGTGAATCAAACGCATGATCGAAAATATTTTGCAGCAGTTCGTTGACGATCAAAGAGATCGTCACCATTTGCTCACTGGAAACCATGATAGCCGGATCAACATCCATGGTCATTTCTAATGATTGGGATCCTTGAAAAAGATGCCGAAAATTGTACATCACTGCTTCCAATGTTTGCCGTAATGCCACGTCGTCTTTGACCTGTTTGGACAGCAATTCATGGGTGGCCGCGATGGCCATGATTCGGTTCACACTTTCATGAAGGACCTTTTTTGCTTCTGAGCTCTGTGTTCTCCGTTCTTGAATACGCAATAAAGAAACAACAGACTGCAAATTATTCTTCACCCGGTGATGAATCTCACGAATCGCCACCGACTTGGAGATGATTTCTGCTTCTTTCTCTTTAAATTCCGTGTCGTCCTGAATAATCATCACTAATTGCGCTTCTGATTCCAACCAGACTTTGCGGATCTTAAAGTAATAATTCAGATAGGTCGTGTTGTTTTCGATGGGATGATTACTGACTTTATACCTCATTTGATAAAGTACATATTCAAAAGTTGTGTAATCAATGGACAAATTATCATAGCTCATGCCAATGATATTATTGCGATAACCCAATTTTCGATACAATTCTTGTGCATTATTATTGGTGATCAATAGATGACCCGCTGCGTCAAAGATCAAGACTGCTTCGGCTAGTTGATCAATAAACAACGCATCCACTTGACTGGTTGATTTTGCAACTTTCGCTAGATGGCAATGATTCAGCTCTTCCTTTTGAAGATCTGCTTGAATCTCTCCATCTGCCGCAATTTCAACGATTATCACGCCGATCGTTTGATGTTCATTCCGAATCGGATAGATATTTTGCTTGATCAACCGATTTTCTTGTGTGACAGCCAGCAAGCCGATGCTATTTAAACTTGTCTGCATCGTTCGCAACACACCGGGTTCGTTTTCTAGTAAGGCTTCCATGCCAACCACATCACCGCTATATAAAGAGTCCGTTGTGCTAGGTGGTTTATGGTAAACGACCAGTGCTTGCTGCGACATCTCTTTGTACACGTCGATGAAGACATCCGCGCTTTGGTACAACGCACTGGATGTAAGATAACTAGCAGTTCGTTGCAATTCTTTGATATCTGATTCAGAAAGATTGGTATATTGTCTGCATAATTGCGCTAATCGTTTCATTTACTCATCATCCATTACAATTAGTTCAGCTATTTCACCCATCCGTGCTCGCTTATTCATACTCAATGTCCTTAACATTTGATAGGCTTCCTCTTCAGTAATATGATTCTCTTTCACAAGGATTCCTTTCGCTTTTTCGATAATTTTTCGTTCTTCCAATTTCAAACTTAGCTTATCGATTTGGCTGAGTAAGGATTGCGTCTGTCTGCCTCGTTCAATACTCATTTCAATTGTAGGTATCAAAGACTTTTCATCTAACGGCTTGACCAAATAACCTAGCGCACCTAGTTTCTTTGCCTTTTCCGTATTCTGGACATCGCTGTAGGCGGATAAAAAGACAATACTACTGGCTAGCCGGTCTTGGACGATTTTCTTACCAGCTTTTAAACCATCTAAAATTGGCATTTGAATGTCCATGATCACTAAATCAGGACATGTCTTTTTACAAACTTCAATCGCTTCAAATCCATCTGCTGCTTCACCGACCACTTCATACCCTGCTTCTGCCACAATATCACGAATATCCAATCTCGTAATAGGTTCATCATCGACTATTACAATTCGTCCATCCATTCTCTTTCACGCCCTTGTCCATTCGAGACTATGTTCTAGTGATCTTACAAGTTACGGAGAAATTTAAGATTTGTTGCAATCCTTCGATCACTGCCTGCAAAGCCGCCTCAACCGAACTAACATCTCCTGAAATAACGACCGAGCCAGAAAACCGATCGATGAAACCGATTTGGATATCCCCGCTTTTCGTTGCAATATCTACTGCGATGATTGCTGCTTCACTGGGGGTGATCGTTAAAATTCCTAGCGCATTGCTGGTTCCTTCAGGCAAACCCAACTTAGTATAAATTTCTTTGTTAGGACTTGCAATGATATGCGCTAACGTGACTTGTTTACCAGGAACATATTCTTGAATCATTCGTTGTTTTTCTTCCAACAAGACTCGCTCCCTTAATTTAGCAAATAAAAAATCCTCAATAAAAAACGTAAAGATACCACTTTCGCTTTCTACTAAGGAGCTTCTTTGCTCTTAAATTTTGAAGCACGCCGTTGTGCTACCCACATTATATTTTATTGGCTACATCCTGTCAATTGCTTATAAGACAGAGTTCAATATTTCCATAATTTCTTCTTTTGTTGGCTGAACTGGATTTGTTTTCGTACAACCATCTTTAAGCGCTGCGCTGGCAATTTTTTCACTCAGCTCACGGACTTCCCCTTTGGCTAAGCCGTATTCTGTGAAAGAAGCGGGCATTTGCAGCTTCTGCCGCAACTGTTTGATTTGGCGAATGAGTTGCTGAACCCCAAGACGAGCATTCGTCGTTTTCGTTGAGGAAATACAATCCGCTAACTGCGCGTAACGTTTTGCCGTAGCCTCATTTGTCACCTTTCCATTTGCCAAACCGCTATTGAATGCAATCACATCAGGTAGCAAAATCGCATTCATACGGCCATGGGGTACATGCAATCGTGCGCCTGCCGCATGGGCGATCCCATGGTTGAGGCCTAATGAAGTTACATTGAATGCCATGCCAGCCATACAAGAAGCTAGGTGCATATTTTCTCGGGCTTGTTTGTTGTTGCCCTCACGATAGGCTGTCTCCAAGTTTTCAAAAACCAAGCGAACCACTTTTTCACATAAAGCATCTGCAATCGGATTTGCTTCTGTCGACACATAGGCTTCTATGACATGGGTCAAGACGTCCATTCCAGTATCAGCGGTAATCTTCGGTGGAACACTCATAACTAAAGCGGTATCCAATATTGCCACATCTGGCTGAATCTCGTTGGTCACCAAAGGAATTTTCGTCTCTGTTTCAGCAATAGTGATCACAGAAAAATTGGTGACTTCTGATCCAGTGCCGCTGGTCGTAGGAATTGCAATAAATTGGTCTACCTGAAGATTCATTGTGCGCTTGCCGAAGTATTTCATCGCTTTGGCTGCATCAATCGCCGAACCTCCTCCTAAAGCGACAATCATATCGCCATTAAAATCTGCCAATTGCTTGATACCTGAAACAATTTTATCGATCGGCGGATCCGGTACAATATCACTAAAGATCAGGTACTCACTGTGTGACAAGTGCTTCGTTACATTTTCCACAAAGCCCGATTCGACCATGAATGGATCTGTAACCACAAAAACTCTTTTTCCTTGAAGCGTTTCAAGATTGGTTAATGCATTGTCTCCCACCCACAATTCAGTGGGAAATTGGATCATTTCCATATTGATTCCTCCTAATAAAAATAGCAAAGACGCCTCAAACAAACGAAAAACCGTCTGTTTGAAGCGTCTTTGCTTCATTATGTATACGCCATTGTACACCAAACTTTACACACATAGGGTACAACGCAAACTACTGAATGTCAATAAGAAAAGGGAATATAGCAGTACATCATTGTACCTGAAATCTCCTTCAACGTTGAAAGACCAGCCCAAAATCCCCTAAAAGCACTTCCTCGTGCTGATACATGGATTAACACAAATATCTTGGGCTGGATTTTCAACACAAGCGTTGTAAAGAAACATCCTGTTTTGCCTCGAAACAGTATGCCCAATAATGAAAAACTGAAAAGACCTGACTTAAAAGCAGCTTTGCTTTATCACAGTGGCGGGACCGTGCCAGATTTTCACTGGCTTCCATTCATATTCTTCATAAAATATTCGTTTAATCTACTTGGAATTTACCACATCTCACTTAGAAAAGCAACTGTCTATAGTCCATCCTCTTTGATTTTATGAAAAACTTTTTCTCCTCTTTCATAAAAAACATCCGCTTCATTGGCTTGAACATTGAGATAGCGTGCCAATGCATAAAAATAATCCGACAGTCGGTTGGTAAAAATCAAGGCTTGCTCATTGATCTTGGCAGTCCAATTGAGGCGAACGATTGCACGTTCTCCGCGACGAGCAATCGTGCGCGCGACATGGACCATACTTGCTTCAGATGTGCCGCCAGGCAAAATAAACCGATCGATATCCGGAGATTTAGCGGTATAATAGTCAATTCTTTCTTCTAACCAGGCAATACTTTCTGGCTGTAATTTAAAGGGACGATGTGCCTCTAACGGGGTTGATAAGTCCGTCCCTACATCAAACAGAAAATTTTGTATGAGCTTCAATTCATTTTTGATAGCTTGATTTTCTGAGGATAGTTGACTAATGGTATACCCTACCCACGAATTTAATTCATCGATCGTTCCATAACTTTCTACTCGATCAGAATCTTTAGCGACCGTGGAACTGCCCACAAGTTTAGTCATGCCCTTATCTCCAGTTTTTGTATAAATTTTCATCTATTCTCTTCCTCCTCTAAATAATTGATCAAATCTTGTAAGCCCGTTTTTTCTACAGAAGATACTTCAAAAACCTTAGTTGCCCCCGCATTTTTCAATTGCTGCCGAACACGGGCTAATTGATTGGGCTCCTTCACTAAATCAACTTTTGTTAAAATGCCGATCACTTTTTTAGGGAATATACTGCCAAATCCCGGTGAAAAGATCTGTTCTGTCTCGCTAGCACTTTGTACCAACCCAATCACATCTGCTTCAGCAGCCGTGACATTTAAGGCATTGTAATACTGGCGATGTAAAATAAACTCTCCTGGGGTATCGATCATTTCAGCATGGAATTCTACTGCTTGTGTCTTATCATAGTGCAATTCTTTTCCTTGCAGCGCTTGGCATAGTGTTGTCTTGCCACAACCAATTGCGCCCATAAAAATAATTCGTTTCATACCTTCGTTATTACCTCCATAAAAAGAGCCTAAAGCACGTGTACTTTCACACGTAAACTTTAGGCTCCGTTGCCAATGTAATGTAACACCTCATTGTGTCTTCTAAATTTATCTTACTCGTTTCAAAAATAATTGTCAAAAGTTACTGGATATTTGTCCAAAGTTTATGTTGTTGTTGAAAATAGGAAACGATATCTACATCAAAGATATTTTCAAGGAACGCTTTTGATACGATGTCATGAAAATTTCCCTCCGCAGCGATCCTTCCTGCTTTCATAAAAACAATTTCTTCACTTAGTGTCAAAGCTAAACGAATATCATGAAACACACCAATAATTGTTTTTTCAGAGTGAGTGCCCCATTCATTCAATTGTTGGATCAATTCTTGCTGATAGCGAATATCCAAATGATTGTTAGGCTCATCTAGTAAAATGATCTCGGGATCTTGCAGGAAGAGTTTCGCTAAAAAGACACGCTGCTGTTGTCCTCCAGAGAGTTGATTGACAACTTTATCTTTGATATCAATCAAATGGACGGTCTCTAAGTAATGAAGCACCCGTTCTCTTTCTTGTTTAGAAACGATGGGCAAAAAACGGTGGGACTGCTGATGATAGGCCCCCATTAGAACCGTTTCATAAACCGTATAATCAAAAGCCACCGTTGTGAATTGACTCATCATAGCAACCTTATTGGCTAAAAATTTTCGCTTTAGCTCACCTACTTCTTGGCCATCGATCGTTACCTCGCCTTGGTAAGGAAGCAGTCCGGCAATCGTTTTTAATAAGGTTGTTTTGCCACAGCCATTAGGGCCTAAAATACAGGTCTTGCTGCCAGTTTCAAAAGTCAAGGAAACGTCTGTTAAGATACGGGCTTGTTGCAGAGTCACTGCTGCTTTGTCAAGTTGGATCATGCGACAGCACTCCTTTTTTTGAAATAAATATACAGAAAGAACGGGGCACCAATAAGTGCTGTTACTGCACCAATTGGTATTTCTCTTGGCGATAGTATCGTTCGTGCAATCGTATCCCCCAACACCATCAGTGTGCCTCCTAATAGCGCCGATCCTGGAATCAACCAGCGATGGGTAGCCCCTAAATAACGGCGAACAATATGCGGCGCGATTAAGTCTACAAAACCAATGACACCGACAAAGGATACGGCACTTCCTGCCAGTAAACTTGCAAAAAGGATGATTCGTGACTTCACCGCTTTCACTTCTACTCCTGATAGCATGGCTTGCTCTTCGCCTAAGCCTAAAACATCCAAATTATTTGCATCCATCCAGACAAAGAGTGTGCTTATCACTGCAATCGGACAATAAATAAGAATCTTTGTCCAATTACTACCAGAAAAGCTCCCCATTTGCCAAAAGACCAATTCTTTCAAATAATCTTGAAAAAGCGCTGTGATCAACGTTAGTATTGCACCAACAAACAACGTCATGACCATTCCCACTAAAACGACTGTTTGATTGGACATCTGGCGATCCATCGTACGAGTAAATAGTAAAACAAGAAAAACAGTCGTTAACCCGAAGAGAAAGCCAGTAAAAGGCAATAATAGACTGCCAATGATCGTGGCGGTGATACCAGTCACCATGATCAATGCAGCGCCCAAGGAAGCCCCGGCCGAAACGCCTAATGTGTATGCAGAAGCCAATGGGTTTCCCAGCAGAGACTGCATGACTGTCCCACTAACAGCTAACCCTGCACCTACCAAATAGGCCATCACGACTCGAGGTAAACGGACATTCCAGATAATTCCTTCCAAAATACCATCTTCAGAAACCGTCTTTCCTACTAGCACGTTGAACAAATCCCGAATAGAAATGTGCACACTGCCGATCTTGATGCCAAGTAAGAGCATTCCCAAACTAATGACGATCAATAGTAGGAGAAAGCTTTTTTTATTCATCTTTCAAATCCTTGTATGCTTCTGGGTAAATGGCTTTTGCCATTTGTTTTAAAGCTTTTGTAATGTGATGATTTGGCAAAGAGCTAGACATGTTATCAATGGCAAATACTTCTTTGTTTTGAACAGCAGGTACATTTTCCCAATTTTTCCGATCCAAGATTTCTTTTACCGGATCATCAATATAGTCCACATTCGTTAAGATAACATCGGGTTTTGCAGCAATTGCGGCTTCTTCTCCTACAGGGAGCCAACCTTTTTCGCTTGCTAGCACATTTTTGGCACCAATGGTTTCGATCATTTCATTTAAAAATGTCTCACTTCCAAAACTATAAATATCTGGTAGTGCCGCTACTTCAAATAAAACACTCTTTTGATTCTTGATGGTTTTCCCGATTTTTGCCACTTCATCAATTTCTTGTGTCATCTTGTCAACGAGTTTTTGGCCTTTTTCATGCTCCGACAAACTATCCGCAATGAATTGAACATCTTCTTTAATGGCTTGGATACTGGTGCTTGTCGGTATATTGACCAGTGTGATCCCCGCATCTTCTACTTGCTGCCAAACACTTTCAGAACTTGCTAGATTAATATCATTCACATAGACGATCTGTGGTTTCAAGGCGATCAATTTCTCGGCGTCGATCGCCATCATATCCATTTGGGGCAATGCTTGAAGTTCTTTTTCCATTGCTCCGCTTTGTGTGTCTACAGCAACTAATCCATCCGTTTTGCCTAGATCATCGATAACTTCGGTTACTGATGGAACCAGTGAAATGATTCTAGTTGCCTCTTTAGGTAATGATATCTCTTTTCCACTACGGTCTTTCGTCGGCAAATTTTGTTCTGTTTTCTCAGTTGAAGCCGTAGTTTCTTTTTCTTGTTTGCCGCAACCCGCTAATCCAATCCCGGCAACTAGTCCGATGGTCATGATCGTCATTAGAATTTTTTTCATCTTTTTTTCCTCGCATTCAGCTATTTTTTTGAACTTTTTCTTCCAACCCTTACAGATAAATCAATGATTGCTCTTTCTTGTGGTTTCGCTGTCCCTCCTTTTGTTTTGTGTCAGATAACAACACAAAAAAACCACTTTTTCTTCAATAGAAAAAGTGGTTCATTAACAGCACTAACAATAAATCCAGCCAGTTATCGTCGAAGACCCTTCTTTTTCCTACAAAAGAATGAATAGACTTATCAAGCCGGTATCCTGACTTAGCTTCTTCTTACTCCCAATCCTTCCAGAAACATTCTGTGGTTTTATTGGTTTCATCCGCATTACAGTAGGTAGGTCTGTAGAGGATTTGCACCTCTTTCCCTGACACTTCATAAGTATACGTTTATTGTATCTTCGTTGATAACTAATTTTCAAAAAGATCAGCGAACACCCTTGTCCACCAATACACACTCATTATAACGATTACCCATCATTTGTCAACGTCCTGTCTGATGGCCTGCTTGATAGTGCATTTGATTGACTAGACTCCTGCTGCCATGAGCTGCTTTTTTCTCTTGCCCTCTCGATCAAAAAATCGTTTATTTAAATCAGTTGTGCTTTGATCAACTGACTAATTTGATCTGTTCGATGCTGTTGTGCTGCCATTTTTTTTCTTTCGCCGCTTAAACCACCAAATACCAAAAATCAGGAAGCCAAAGGCAATTAGAAGCAGCATCCATAAAAACTGCTGTTGTTGCTGGGTAACTTTCTTTATTCCCGCAGTGACTTCCGGGTGGTAAGGAATCCGATGGCCTCTCACCAATAATCGATGGCTGTTGATCATGTAGGGGGTACAGGTCAATAATGTGACGAGATCTTTCCCGGATTCAATCTGCAAGTCTTGCGTGTCGGTGGGGACAACGGTTTTGATTTGATCGACTTGATAGACCAGTGTCTCACCATAGACTTCTAAATAAAACTCTTCTCCTTCCTGCAATTCTGGTAAATCAGTAAATAGTTTTGCTTGCGGCAAGCCCCGATGACCGGAAATGACGGCATGGGTATTTTTACCGCCAGTGGGGAAAGAGGTCCCTTCTAGTAATGAACTGCCTTTTTCCAACAATGCGGAATTGGTCTTGTCAAAAATCGGTACTTGAACATTGATTTTGGGAATTGTTAGCACACCGATCGTATGGCTTTCAAAATAGGATTTATCTGGTGTTTGCCTGATTTTTTCTGCTTCAGAGAAGGGATCCAATCCGGGAGATCCGCCTTCTTTGGCTAGCTTTTGATTTTTGTCGATCTGTTCTTGCATTTTCGCCATTGCGGCGGCATTTTCCTGATTGGCTTCCGCTTGATAATGGGCAATGATCTGTTGGTCCAAATAATTATTCAGTGCATCACTAATAAATGGATAGGAAAAAAGCCCTATACCAATCACCAACAAAAGAAGCATCAAGCGATCGACTATCCGGCGACCTCTTTTTCGTTTCATCGCTTCCTCCTCAAAAAAAGAAATAAGAAGGGACTGTACCATAAGTCTCCGACAAGTAACACTATCCGAAGGTTATATAGTATTGCTCCCTAAGGTGCAGTAGCTCCTCGTCGCAAAGGTCAGAGGAATCTATCCTAGCAATAGAATATGATTCGGTTGAACTTGTTGGATGATGGCTTATGGCACAGTCCCCATTTTCCAAACAAATGGTTAGCAACTGCTGGGGAAATAAGTCGAAAGGTCACAAACATTGGAGAAGCAGCGCTCAAAAATTCCGGCTTATTTCTTGAAGTTGATCCTATCTTTCGCAACCTTCCGTTTTATCTGATTAAGTCAAAATAGCTGAAAGCCACTGGTGAGGCTGCTATTTTTCTAGCAGTTGCTTTTTAATAAAGTGAAAATTACCGGCTTTCTTTTCGTTTCATGAAATACAACCCGACAACGAGCAAGATCAGCGCACCGCTGCCTAAATAAAGATAGATACCTTTTCCACCTGTAGAAGGCAATGTTCCTTTGTGTTTGTTAGGCACTTTTTCAGGAGCAACTAATTCTTCGGTTGTTCCATAAGAGTGTTCATCTACTGTAAATTGGATTCGATTTGTTAATAACACATAATTTTCTGGCGCTGCAGTTTCTTCCAAATAATAGACGCCGTATTTTAGTCCTGTAACGACGACTAGACCATCTGCTTCCGTAGTAAATGTCGTTGCATCTTCTTTGTTTGCCACCCAAGTCGTTGTTTTCGCTGCTTCATCGACCTTCAAATAGTTTGCCTGCTCACTATCCTGATCACGAACAACGAAAGCAGCCCCTGCTAGAGCTTGCGTGGATGAAACATCTCCATCGACTTTGATAAATCGTTTCCCACCAGTAACAACTTCTACTGTTGGCGGCGTCTGGTCATTGGTATGACCATTATCCACATTGGCTTCGTTTTTAAAGCCTTTCGTTGGGTCTGCCTTTTCATTGAGATGCATGAAGTAAACAAATTTTAAGGTACCTCCTGGTGTTAAAGAAGGGATGAAGGCCGGATCGACAGCGACGGTGAAGCCGTTTGTCTGTTCCGTTACTTGATAATTTCCAGGCGCAATCACTGTCTCACCATCATAAAGAGCATAGGCAGTCTCTCCTGAAGGGGTGTTGTCAAAGGTCAACGCCTCATCATGGGTATCCACTAAGTTAAATTTGTTGTATTTATTGGCATTTCCTTCTTTATCAGCAATCCCCAATGGAATATTGACCGCAATCTCGTACTTGATTTTTTCACCGATCGCTACATCTTTGCCGTTTAAATTAGGCGTTGTTTTTTCAACGTTTGAGGTATCATTTTTAACGGTTTTTTCGACAGGGGTTTGATTGTCCGCTTCAATCGTGAAGGGGGTCTTTGTTTGATCCGCAATCAATTCAGCATTGTTCGGTGCTTTGACCTCTTCAAGAATATAGGCCCCCACTTCGAGATTCTTCACCGTTAATTCACCAGTGTTCTCTTCAGATTCTGTAAAATCATCTTCGCCGATGCCATAGCTTTTGCCCGTAACAAAGTGCTTGGCTTGTCCTTTGTCGGTTGTCCAAGTGTGGAGACCATCTTTTACCCCTTGGATGTATTTGGTGGTACTTGGGGAACCTTCACTTTTTGAGAGTACGAATTCTGCTCCATTCAACGATTCATTTTCAGCAGTACCTACTTTTTTCACATGTAACGACCCGTCATTAGAAACAACATTTTTGGGATAAACATGAACGGTAGACAATTCTTCTGACCCATATTTATACGAGCCATCTGATTGCTTGATCATTTCATAAACCGGGAAGGCAATGACCAGATTGGCAGCAGCCACTACCCCAGATTTGGGTTCTTCTTTGATGGTGTAGACAGCATCTTTGCCCTTTTGTTGTTTCGGGACATTGACGGTCATGTTGCCCTCTGCATCCGTTGTGCCTTCAGCTACTGGCGCACCTGGGGTTAACCCTTGAACTGCTTGTTTGGCAGCCTCGACAGTTGCCCCGGCTGCTCGTTGCGCATAAAATTCTGACGTCACATTATAAATGCGGAAAGTGACCTCTGCCAGACCTTGATATTGATCAAACTCACGCATCTCTTTCCCGCTATTTTGAATCAGCGGATTCGGCAAATCGGTCATTTTCTTTTTATGAATCACGATTTGGGCATTGCTTGCATTATCCTCAGCATAAACAGTTGTACCCAATACACTGATAAAAACAGGTAATGTTAGGAATAACGCACTTAGTAAATACCACACTTTTTTTGCTTGTTTCATTTTCTCTCTCCTCGCTTTTGTTTTTGATAAATCAACCCAACTAGGACGAACCCTAACAATGCTACACCGGCGACGGTCAACCCTGTTGCCTGCTGCTCATTGGTCTTTGGTAAGAGATCCGTATGTTTCTTATTGATAATTGCCAATGGGGTGGCCGGTTTGTCCTTTGTTCCATAGGAATTATTTTCCACCACAAAGGGGATCGCGGTTTGATTAAGCAAGTAATTTTTTGGCGCTTGGATTTCTTCTAAGAAATAGTACCCATCTTTTAGCCCTTTGACGGCAAATTCTCCTGCTTGATCAGAAGTGAATCGTTTAGCCCCCGACTTTTCTTTTTGCCATTGATAACCATTGGCTGATTCATGCAAATAGTCTCCTGTTTGATTTTTTACGACGAATACGGCATTTGCCAATGTTTGCTGGGGATCTTGACTATCTCTTTTGACAAACCGTTTCCCACCAGTCCGTATGAACGCTTTTTTCTTGATAGTGTGTTTATCCGTCAGCAATTGTCCTTCATTCACGATCTCTGTGTCAGGCTCCGCATTCATTACCTTCATTTGGTAAGAAACTAGCAATTTTTGATTGGCAAATTTTTCTAGCTGCTGAATAGAAAAATCCAGGACAAAGCCATGATCCATTGTTTGAAGCGTATAGCCTGTCATAATAGATGTTCCCACTTTTACTGTGATCGTTTCTGGTAAGAGAAATAACGCAGCATCTGCTGTATCTGCTAGTTGAAATTGTTGGTAATCCAAGATATTTTCCGGAATATGTGTGGTCAGCTGATAATCCACGGTCTCGCCATAGGTAAAACCAGCGGTCCCAGACTGCACTTCTTTTTCCAGCGGCGGCAGATCGTATGGATTTTCTTCATTTTTGGGGTACAAATGAATCGTGGTCAATGGATTCCCTTTCTGATCAAGAACTGGCAAAACAACCACCAAGTTTCCCGCTTTTTCTTTCACGACACTCGGTGTCTCTGCTTCCACGAATAAATAGACCTTGTCTCGCTGCTGGCTGTCCTTGGCTGCTAAAGTGAAGTGCAGTACACCATCTTCTCCTTGACTCTTCGCAGTCTTTCCTTTGGCAATTAAGTCCCCTGCCCTAGGTCCCTCTTCAGCCAACTTTCTTTGCGCAGCTTCCACCGATTCACCATCTCCTCGCAATTGATAGAAAGAATCGGTGACATCGTATACGTGATAGGTGACATCATTTAAGCCCCGATAAGCTTGCAGCAGTTTACTTTCTCCAGAACTTGGTTGCTCTTCGGGTAACTGCCCTTCAGGAAATAGTAACTTGTGCAACGTGATGTGAACATTCGCTTGTATTTCTCCTGCTGAAACTTGTTGGGAGAAACCTAGTAACACAAATAGAAAAATGCATACACTAAACCAACGCATGCTTTTCATCTGCTACACCTTCCTTTCTAGACGCTGGAAGTATAAGTAGATCCCAGCGATGGCGATCGAACTAATGGCGATGAGATAAATGCCTAATCGACCATCTCCCCCTGTTTCCGGCAAGGGAACTTTCGCCCGATTGGTCACATCAAACACAATCTGGTTATTCTTTTCTCCCGCGACTAGCACATCCGTGACTTCTTCGCCATCCATCCATACCGAACCATCTTCATTGATCACAATTTCAATGGGGGCTTTCAATCCTTGATACCCTTCTGGAGTAAAGGTTTCCGTCAAGGTATATTTTCCCGGCTGTAACTGTTCAAAGACAAAGGTGTCCGTCTCTTCTCCTGAACGTTCAATATCTGTATTTGGACCTGTCAAACGGAAGGTTGCCCCTTTTAATGGCGTCTGATCGTCGGCTTTTTTGTGGACGGTTAAGTCAAAGGCTTTTAACTGGTTTTGATGATTCAATGTCCATTCTTTGCTTTGTTGATCCACATTTTTACCGTCGTAGTGAATCTTTCCATATTTATCCACCGTAAATTCATAGTTGCCGGCGATGGTGTCGTACCCCACTGGCCCTGAATCTTCGACCATCCGGTATTGCCCGGGCTGATCTACTATAAA
Organism: Enterococcus sp.; assembly: GCF_022711995.1. Classification (GTDB taxonomy): domain Bacteria; phylum Bacillota; class Bacilli; order Lactobacillales; family Enterococcaceae; genus Enterococcus_D. The sequence goes on along the minus strand of NZ_JALAHI010000087.1, from coordinate 2,255 downwards.
ATGGGCCAATCCTGAATCGTCTGTTTTTTCCGTAGCAATGGTTTGATAGCCCTCTGAAGTATTTTTCTTTTGTAGAGAAAAGGTCGCCCCTGACAAATTGACTTGATTGCCGGCTTGCAGCGTATACTTGCGAATGCCGATTGGCAATTCTGAAAATGGGTTGACCACGGTTAATGTAATGACTTGTTCTTCTGTAGAGACCTCCTCCCCATCGATTGTCACCCTTCCTTCTGAAGTGACTTCGATTTGCCACGTTGTTTTCCCACGTTCATGTCCAGCTGGTGCTTGCACTTCTGTGAGGGTATAGGTCGCCCCTTTTTGCAGTCGGACATCTTGCGGCAAGGAATAGCTGCCATCTTGATTGTCGATCAATGTCGTACGGCCATTTTTGCCAGTTAATTCAAACACAGCACCTACCAGATTTTTTTCGCCAGTAGAAGAATTTTTGATCACTTTAAGTGCTAATGGCTGAAACTGTTTTGTGTTTTTCCACGTTGTCTCATCCACTTTTTCTTGCTCATATCCGGGAACAGCGAGCTCACGAGTCGTTTGATAACTGAAATTTTGCCCTTGATTATTATATTTGGGTAGGCTCAAGATCTCGGCATAAGCACCCTCTGCTGACATTGAAAGCTGAGTTACCCCCGTGCGTTCCCACAGGTTTTCTGTATCATTTGACGGCTGTAAAATCTTGAGATAGCCTGTTTGCCAACTGGCCGTATCTGTCACTTGTTTTCTAGACACTTCATAGATTACATTTTCCGGGCGGCTGCTCGGATCATGATCAAATTCTTCCCAGATTTTTTTGAAATCAAGTTTGACTCCCGGTGCTTTCCCCGATGGAACCCCAAAATCTACCACTTCATCTGCTGTTTCTACTGGCTGGAAGGTTGTTCTGCCATTCATCGGATACCAGAAATCAGGTTTGAACGTTGCTGATTCTGTCTGGATCCTGACTTGATAATGGATCTGAATTTCTTGATCTTTCCCTAAATAGATCTCATTACTATGAACAGTTGTTCCTTCAAGTGACAGGGTTGGCATGGTTTGTACTTGAAGGGAACCGACACTTTTGACGGTTAATGTATTTGGTTCGTAACGAAAGGGTTCAGCAATCGGATCGGTTACTTTGCCGTTTGCCACAGTTCCTGATATCTGAACCGCTTTTCGCGCGAGATAATCAGAAATATCCGGTGCATGATCGGCGGATTCATAGTAAAGATCACCATTCTCATCTGCAGAGACCATTTGCCGCATCTTGTTTTCTACTTCTTGTTTGGATAATCCCGCATTGGTATCACTTTGCAGTTGAATGCCTAATCCATGAATTTCAATCCCTCGCTGTTTTAATGCCATTGCTTCCCCAATCGTTGCGATAAAGGTACTGTTGATCAATTTATTGGTATTTCTTTGGTCTGGAGCATAGTAGCTGTTAGAAATACGAGAAGTACTGCCCGGCTGGTCTTGTCTATTGGTAAATTGGGTACCGTAATAGCTGCCATTCGCTTCTGTTTGAACTTTGCTGACTTGGTAGGAAAAAGTGGGAACACCATCTGTCAGTAGAACGATCACTTTTTTGTGTCCATTCGGTGTTGCCAACATGTTTCCAGCATCTCGCAAGGCTTTTTGCGTAAAGGTTCCTCCAGTGGTACTGCTTGGAGTAATCGTCTTAATGGCATTTTTGACTGAATCAAAGGGACCCATCGCGACCGAATCATTTTTGTAGCCATCACTTGAATACCCAACATAGCCCATATGAATGTTGTCTGAAATTCCACTTTCTGCTAGCGTATCTACAAATCGATCCACCCCTTTTTGGACTTCACCAATGCGGTTGTTGTCATTCATACTGCCAGACCAGTCAACTACTAAAACCAAATCTAAGGGCGCAATCTCCTTTTGGACATTTCCGCGAATATTCAAGTAAACATCAAATAATCCAGGTGTCGTGGTCTCTTTGGCATACTTGCGAATGGCATAGTCTGCTTGGGCACCCGTCCCACCATATTCAATATAAGAATTGGTTTTATTCGTTGGATCACCATTCCATTCTTTTTGACCATCCCATTGTGCAGTTCCGTCTTTGTTTCCCTGATGGTTACGCACATTCTGATTTCCAGTCGGCTGCCAGCTGGCTGTCGGATAAGTCCCTGATGCATCTGAAGAACCAACAGCTGCTGATGAAGTGGTCAAACCATTTTTATTCCCTAGCGTTGCTGCTGATCCAGTGTTCGATCGCAGTCATAAAGCAATCC
>NZ_JALAHI010000086.1 GCF_022711995.1 Enterococcus sp. | reverse complement strand
TGACCTTGAAATTCTCCCGTGACAGTATCTAATTCACCGATGAAGCGCGTGCCTGCTGGTAAAGCCTTTTTTTGCACCAGCATCGGTTGAATAGCCGCTTTTCGTAATGGTCTTGTCGATTCATTCACGAAATCTCCCCACTCTTCAGCGGTGGTCAACCCATATCCGTCAATCAAACGACGGAGAGAGTTGCTGATCGGTTCCTGCCACATTTTGGACCAGCTGGCCATCGGCAATCCCTGAATCCCTAAATCCCAGCCTAGGATCGTTTCTGCGTTTCCAGGAACAAAGACGAAGGGCTCCTCATCAATCGTCAGTTCAAAAGTGTCACACTTGATCCCGGCATAACTTGTTTTAATCGCGTGCACATCTGTAATTTCTTTTAGCGGACTGACAAAATACATGACCACTTGTTGAAACAACTGGCTTTTGACCTCCGCAGTCAAGTTTTTCCAATGCGTCCATTGCAATGCTTCAAAAAAATCCACGAGCTTTCCCCTTTCATCTGCTACAATCAATATAGATTGAGTATACCATGAATCAGGAGGAAACAGGATGCAGCTTTATTTTGGCCATGATCCTTGGATCAAAGAGGCGGTTTTTGCCCTGCGAAAAGCCGTCTTTGTCGAAGAACAAGGGATTTCTCCCGCACTTGAATTTGATCAAAACGATCAGTTCTGTGATTATTTTTTGCTGGCAAACGAACAAGAACCGATTGCCACTATTCGCTACCAATCGTTGGATTCTAAAAGGATTCAGCCGGATCGCTTTTGTGTGGCTAAAAACTACCGAAAGCAAGGAATAGGACGTTACCTGCTGACAGCCTATGAGCAAAAAGCGATCGCTGAGGGCTTTTCCCGCTCGATTTTGTCTTCTGAAATCGCAGCAGTCGGCTTTTATCAGAAATGCGGCTACAAACTGGTTTCAGCCCCTTTTGAAGAAGATGGGATTCTTTGTGTCGCAATGGAAAAAAAGCTTCTCTAAACCAAGAAGGGGCTGTGCCATAAGCCACCTACAAGTAACACTATCCGAACAGTCCCTAGTATTGCTCCTGCGGTGCAGGGACTCCTCGTCGCAAAAGTCAGAGGAATCTGTAGCAATAGCATATGATTCGGTTTTACTTGTTGGATGATGACTTAAGTCACAGTCCCTTTGAAAATCAAATACTAGAATTCTTTTTATTTTTACGTGCAGAACGGGTTGTCTGACGTCGTTCGATTTTACGTTTCTCTTTGTTTTTCTTATCCACGGCCCATTGAATTTTCTTCTTGTAGCCAGGTTTGATTTTTTTCTTTTTCTTTTTGACCAATCCAATCAATGTTGGATCTAGTTCATCTCTTGTTTTCTCACGTTTTTGTCGTCGATTCCGGTCATAGGTATCTAGGATCTCTCCATTTTTGATTTCTTTTGGTTGGAATTTAACCCCTAGATCCTCGATGGTTTGAATGGCTTGTTCGTCACTCGGATCATACAACGTGATCGCCGTTCCAGCCAACTTGTTCCGGCCGGTCCGTCCTACTCGGTGAATAAAGAAATCCAAATCTGCGGGGATCTCTGCATTGATCACATGGGAAACCCCTTCGATATCAATGCCTCGGGCAGCTAAATCCGTCGCTACTACATATTGATACTCTAAATTTTGTACTTGACGCATCACACGTTTGCGTTCTCGTGGAGTGATATCGCCATGGATCTTGGCGACTTTCAGCCCTTTTTCTTTCAAATAGTCAGTTAATTCATCTACACGGGATTTGGTATTGGCAAAAACGATTGCCAAATAAGGATGCCCTGTTGTTAACAGTTGATAGACCAACTGATTTTTGTCTTTGCCCTTGGTTGAGATCAACCAATTTTCAATGGATTCAGAGATGACTGCTTTCGGACGAATCTCTTCGATCAATGGATTTTCAAGATATTTTTTCAAAAATGGGCGCAGTTTTTCTGGAATCGTCGCCGAGAATACCAACATTTGCAGTTTTTCCGGCAATCGACTAGCGATTTGGTCCACTTCTTCCAAAAAGCCCATATCCAATGTCATATCTGCTTCATCAATGACAAAGGCTTTTGCCGTATGCACAGCCAATGCTTGTTCATTGATCATATCCAAAATTCGGCCTGGTGTCCCAATAACCAATTGGGGCTGTTGGTTTTGCAAACGGTCGATTTGACGCTGCTTGTCCGTGCCGCCCACAAAATTGGTCACACGAATCTCTGGTTGTTGGTATTCAGCCACTTGTTTGGCCGCTTGATAAATTTGTGTTGCTAACTCACGACTAGGCGCAGTAATGACAACTTGCACTTCATCCTTTTGAGGATCGATCTGATCCATCAAAGGCAGCAAAAATGTATGGGTCTTCCCACTTCCGGTTTGGGATTGCCCCACGACACTGCGGCCTTTTTGGATCACAGGGATCAGTTTTTCTTGAACTTCTGTTGGTGAAGTAAATTTCTTCTCCGCTAACGCTTCGTAAATAAATGGTTGAAATTTAAATGACTCAAAAGACATTCAAACACCTTCTTTCTAATGACATCTTATGGATTATAGCATATTTCCCGCTTAATTCCTAACGTTGTTTCGCTGAACCGTACTTACCAAATAGGTGGCGGTTCTTTTTTCATAAAAGAATCGCGGTTGTTTTTTAAAGGCTGCCCAGAGGATATTGCAATAAAAACCCACCTGGATCAAACCAAAAATCAACACGATCAGTAAACTGACTGGCAATAGCAGTTGATTGTCTGACTGAAGAAACGGAGCAAACAATTCATTGACTCTCGACACACTGACATAGACCAAATAGACCAGTCCATACCGTTTAAATAATGTCAGCAGACGAACTCGTGAATGATTCTCTTCCATCACCCGAATGCGAACCAGTTTTTTGCCGATGGTTTGTCCATTGAGCAAATACGCCAGCAAAACAAAATACAACAACACCTCAAGCGCAAAATACCAGTAATCATTGGTAAAATCAGCCAACTCTTTTTTCCAGCCTAAACGCAGAAGTGTCAGCAACAATCCACTGAAAAGATTGAGAATACCCCAATCAATCAGCCAAGCAACGATTCGCCGGGTAAAGGTAACTCGCGTGTCTTTGGCATAAGAGACAGCATCCATTTCCTCACGAGTGGGTAACAAAAAGGTAAACACTGGCGCCACCAAATAACCGATGGTTCCCCCCAGCGTATTGACAAATAAATCATTGACGTCAAACAAACGATAAGGCCGCGGATAAATAAAGTACAATCCCGTCAACTGCGTCAATTCAAAGAAAAGTGACAAACAAAATGAGGCTAGGATCGTCTTTGGAAAGGACCATTTAAAGTAGTAGCGAAGATAGACACCAAAGGGCAGTGTCAAAAAAAGATTGAATAATGGCTCTAAGACTACGTTTTGCTTTAATGCAGGTAAATAAGTTGATGGTTCACCGATTTGCAGCACCGTTTGCTGCAAAAAGTGCTGCCAGGAAGCACCTAAGTGCCATTCCATTTTTGGACCAGTCATTTGTGCGACTTCTTCAATACTTGGTAATGGCAAAATGACCAAGAAATAAGCACAAAGCAAATAAAAGACAAATGAATAGAGAACAATTGCCCGTGATAAAATAAACCTTCCGTATTTCCGGTATTGACGTACAAAAAAGATCGAAGAAATTGCAAATGCTAAGAAGGGAAATAACAATAGTGCAACCTTGATCGGCATCAGATAAGCTGACATAACTTCCTCCCAAAATCTATTTCCTTTTTATTTTACACCTTAATTCCCAAATCTTGCAATTTGGAGTATCATGAATAAAAGGAGGTTAAAAAACATGTTGAATCCTTATTTTGCTTTTGGTGTGCCATTTTTTCTTTTATTGCTCTATATCGGCTTTGCACTTTTTCGCCGTTCGTCTCATATTCCTTACTTAGGCTTTGTTCTTTTCATCATTGCCGGATTTTTGAGTGTATTTAGCTTTCAAGTGATCCAACAAGCATTGACAGAAGTAACAAAAACGAACGCTGCAGCAGTGGAACATACCCACGGCTATCCCCTATATTTATTAGCCATCCCATTACTGATTGGTCTGCTATTGGTGATTCGCAATATTTTTCGTGGTTATGCTAAAATCAAAAAAATCCGCCTGCAATCTAAATAAGCGTATCGTTGAATGCTCACTTGATTGAAGGCTACACTGAAATTCTCTCGCATCACAAAAAAAACGATCCGAAAGATAGCTGAATGTCCCGCTGACCTATCTAATTGCACCTTGTCAGTATATGGTACGCTTCGTCTATCGATCGGATTTTTTTATGTTGCGTTGAGATTTAGCCCTGATCCTTCAGTGAGGGGGCCGCTGTTTTTTACTCATCTAGAAAATCGGTTTCGGATTGTTCTAGGAATTGCTCTTTGACTTCGTCATTTAATTGTTCTAACAGATATTGCCAATCACTGTTTGACACCACGACAACATCTAAATTTTTCTCTTCGTCGATCAATTCAAGGTTGCTGTATGTATCTCCCAAATCCCGAAATAAATCAGCGAGTGCTGCATCTTCAATAGTTAGGTATTCCGTTTTTTTCATCACGTCTCACCTCAAATATCAAAAAATTCATAAAACAATATTTCAAACGATTGAATGTTGGTCATTTTTTGTAGCGTCACTAGATCCAAGCGGATAAATTCTTTTTCCACTAGGAAATAATGATTGTCCTCCAATGCTTCTTCGATATATGGCAGGATTTGTTCTTCATCTCCTTGCCTTTCTCTGGAAATACTAGAGATTTGATTGAACAAACGTTCATCTTGCAATAAAAAATACTCACCATCATAGCGATAGATGGCCACTTGATAATTCCGGATGGGTAATGCAGCTCGAATGACAAAAAAACATTCTCCAGAATCAGAAAGTGCTGGTAATAGTTCATTCGGCTTCAGTGCTTGTTTGTAATACATATCCATCCCTCCCCTTATTTACAATTATAGATAAATATGGAGGAAACACAAAGGAATCGAATCAAAGATTAAAAATTGCTAAACATCCCACTCTTGATAAAATTCCGTTAGAAAAGCGGTCATAAATTCTTTTCGCCGTAAGGCTTCTTTTTTGCCGAATGCCGTATGCATTTTTTCGGGCAAAAGAAATAATTTTTCATAAAAATGATTGATCACTGTGGTGCCTTTTCGGTAATCCGCATGATCCGTAAAGGTCTTCGGCGCGCGTTCAGACTCATGGATCGGATGCTGATGGGCACCGCCAAAATAACTGGTACGCAAAATTCCAATCGCTCCTAATGCATCTAAGCGATCCGCATCTTTCACGATTTGTCCTTCTAATAAAGTCACCTGCGCTCCTGCCAGCAATTCCTTTGAGAAAGAAAGATTCTCAATGATCGTGAATACATGGCTGATTTGTTCTGGGGTTGCTCCTGCGCCCCGCAGGCAATTTTCTACCTCTGCTTTGGCTTTGGTCACATCTGCCACCACTTTATCATCGATGGTATCGTGCAAAATCGCCGCTGATTCCACAACAAAATCATCTACCTGTAATTGATCTTCAGCGATAATCTGCTTAGCCATGGCCGCTACGCGGTTGACATGATCGAACCCATGTCCTGTGTAATCAGATCCTAAAATCAATTTGGCATACTCATAGATTGGTGCCATTTCAGCCATTTATCGCCACTCCTGTCCTTTATGCGTGTTTAAAGCGTGGAACAAAAGTGTTTTCCTTTGTCCCACGCTCGTGCTTTTTATCGGATCTGATAAACAGAAAAATAGATTTTCCGCAAATAATCCAATAGGTATTGAGGATTTAACAGTTCACCTGTCGCATCCAAAATCAATTGATTTGGTTTTTTAGAAGCCCCATATTGATGGATATGTGTAGTCAACCATTGACGGATTTCTGAATAATCATCAGAAGCCAATACGGCATCGACGTCCACTTCTTTTTCCATGGCATGGAGAAGCTGTGCCGCATACATATAGCCTAATGCGTAAGACGGGAAATAACCAAAGCTGGATCCAGACCAGTGAACATCTTGCAAGATCCCTTCTAAATCATTTTGTGGGCGTACACCTAAATATTCTTCATATTTATCATTCCAAATAGTTGGCAGATCTTCCACATTCACTTCTTCATTAAAAATCATTTTTTCGATTTCATAACGGATGATGATATGCAGGACATAGGTCAAGCTATCGGCTTCGATACGAATCAAACTTGCTTTGGTGAATTTCAAGGCATTATAGAAGGTCTCAAAGGAAACGTCATCGAAGGTTCCTTCGGCGCATTCTTGGAAATAAGGGTATTGTTTCTCCCAAAAATTCCGGTTGCTGCCGATGATGATTTCATTAAATAAGGATTGCGATTCGTGAATCCCCATGGATGCTCCTTCGTGAGCTGGTGTTCCTTCAAATTTTTCGTCGATATTTTGTTCGTACATGCCGTGTCCTGCTTCATGGATCACACCGAAAATTCCCATCGAAAAATCTTCTTCATTCCAACGCGTCGTCAAGCGAACATCGTTGTGATTGATCCCAGTCGCAAAAGGATGCACCGTATTGTCTAACCGTCCGCGAGAGAAATCATACCCTAAGTCTGTGATGACTTTGGAGATGAATTTCCGTTGTTGCGCTTCGGTCATTTTACGGGACAAGATTGATGTATCTGGCGGCGTGCCTTTTTCCAATTGACGACGAATATCCATGATCCCGTCACGCACTTGCGCAAACACATTGTCCAGGATCTCAACGGTCATATTCGGTTCATACTGATTCAAAAGGACGTCATAGTTGGTCCGTTCTTCTTTTTTCCAGTAAGGAATCAACGCTTTTGTCAAACGAATATTCTCAGACAATGCCTCTTTGAACAAGGAAAAATCTTTGGCTTTACGGGCTTTTGTCCAAGCCGTATGAGCTCTGGAAGTAGCTGCAGACGCTTCGATGGCTAATTCATTCGGCACATTTTTTTGCAGTTCATATTCTTCTTTGACCAATTGGTAGGCAGCTTTTCCCACTTCCGATAATTCTTCAGGGTGTTGCCCAAAGTAAGTAATTGCTTCTTGGATCGTAGGGCCAACCTTTTTTTCAAAGTACAAGCCATACAAATAGCTATCGACTTCACTGCGGTATTCGCTGGCTTTCTCCGGCATTCCCGTCTGAGTATCCCAACCAAGGATGCCCATTGCTTGTGATAACAGGTCAAGTTCTTTGAGTTCTTTCAGAAATTCTTGTTCTTTCATTCAACCGTCTCCTTTTTACGTGGCGGACGACTGCCCCAATATTGGAAGAAGTCTGTGCGCAACGCCCCATTATAAAGTTTGCGTTTCTTGGTTGCTTTTTCCCCATAGTGGGTCTCAAACGTAAGGTCACTGGTCAAAATATATTTGCTCCAAGTTTTTAATGGCCGGAAGACTTGGCCCATTTCTTGGTACAAGCGTTGAACAGTCTCTTCTTCCCCTAAACGTTCCCCATATGGTGGGTTGGCAACGATGACGCCATATTCTTTCTCCGTTTTAAAATCTTTGACTGCTTGTTGTTTAAAGGTAATGGAATCACCTAGGCCAATCTCTTCCGCATTTGCTTTGGCGATTTCGATCATCCGACCATTGATATCCGAACCCATGATATCCAGTTGAATGTCATAATCTGCCGCTTCTTCCGCTTGCGCCCGTACTTTCTCAAATACTTCTTTTGGCACCCAATTCCAAGTTTCACAAACGAAGGAACGATTGAATCCAGGAGCAATATTGTGACCGATCAATGCAGCTTCGATACACAGTGTACCGGATCCACATACAGGATCAACAAATGGTCGGTCTTTGCGCCAGTTGGTCAATAGGACTAATGCAGCAGCCATATTTTCTTTTAAAGGCGCCCCACCCTTTTCTAACCGATAGCCTCGTTTGAATAAGCTCGGTCCGGTGGTATCCAGTGTGATCATAGCGTGATTTTTTAATAGAGCTACTTCCAGCTGGAAAAAAGCGCCACTTTCAGTTAACGGCACACTTGCTGGGCGATGATAAACTTCCCTTAGACGGTTAACAATCGCTTTTTTTGTGATCGCTTGACAATCAGGCACACTGAATAATTTCGATTTGATGGATTTACCAGCAACTGGAAACTCTGCATCTAGCGGTAAAAAATCTTCCCAAGGCAATGCTTTGACTTGTTCAAATAATTCATCAAATGTGTATACATCAAATTCCCCCACCACGATCTTGATGCGGTCAGCTGTTCGCAACCAAAGATTAGCGGTTGCAATGGTCTCGATCGTTCCTTTGAAACGAGCCCGGCCATTTTCTACTTGGCAATCAATGCCTAAATCGCGCAATTCTTTTCCTACTAATGCTTCTAACCCACTAGCAGCGGTTGCGACACAATCAAATACTTTTTCTGTCATAAATTTCTCCTTCTTGATATAAAAAAACCTTCCATTATGGAAGGATTCCCTGATATGCTGTGATTTTCTATAAGCCATGTTCTGTCCACGTCTTCCTCAGGGAGAAGAAAACGTTGGGTAATTATCTATCTGCAATTACTTGCCTTCTTGCTCCGTTCATTTCCGTGCAAAAAGCGCCCCTACCATTGTTTGGGTTGCTCGCTCGAGGGGTTTACCGCGTTCCACCAAGACGGTTTCCCGCCTTGCTTCGTCACTGTGGCACTTTCAAGGATACTTTGGCATAGCTTGCGCCTTAGCCATTTTTCCTGCCGTTACTCTTTCAAGTACCCTAGCTTATTGTTTCGCTAGGCACGATCACTACAAGCATCTCAGCCTGTGCGAGCATGGACTTTCCTCAGCATAATCAAAGTTATGCCGCAATTACCCGAAAACCACAACAATCAAATTGATTAAAATTGACGTGTTTTCTCGTTGTCATCTTCAAAGTCAGCATTTGTATAATTTGCATTGTAGGAAGAGGAACGTGTAACTGGTTCTTGTCCTTGATCCAATTTTTTACCGAAAACTTCTTTTTCCAAATTAGACAAACGTTTCAAAATATCAAAGTTTGTCACCGTTTGACTTTTTGGTGCTTCTGGTTGGACCCGTGAAGCAATTGCTTGGTTCTTAGAAAGTTGATCGACTTTTGCATTTAAACGATCGTTTTCTTCTTGTAAGGCCAAAATTTCTTTATTGTAGCTTTCGTAGTCTTTGATAATATTATCTAAAAATTCATCGACTTCGACTGGATCATAGCCGCGCATTTTGGTCTTAAATTCTTGTTGAAGAATATCCTTGGGACTAAAAATTAGATTTGCCATTATTTACACCTCATTGATTTTTCCAAATGATTTTCACTTTCTCAACCATTCTATCAAAAAACTCACAGAAATCAAAGTAAATTACTATCAAATGTTGCGTTTTGCAAATCATCCATCGTAATTTGATGAATTTCGTAAGGATGTTCCTCCCGATATTTCTTGGCATCTTTCAAAAAAAAGCTGGTTTTCCCGGGAAATTCGTCATCATAAAGCAGAAGTGCCCCATCGGTGTGACTCAGCAAAAACTGGGTGTGATTTCTTAACTGACTAGGTTCTTTATAGGACTGGTGGCTTGTCGCATTGACATAATCTGCACTCATCTGTACCCGTTGCAGCAATTGCTGGTTCCCTTCCTTCCAGTTTTCGCCAAATCCTTGAAAAGGATAGATGATGCCTAACTTGAGTTCCGGATAATCCTTTTGCAAAATTTCCACCACTTCACCACACCACAATTCGGCACCTAAATTGCCGCTAATCAATACCCATTCCAGCCCTTGTTCAAGATAAGAAAGTAATGTCATTTTTATTACTTTCTTAATAATTTTGATTTTGGGATCTTTTTCTTGAAAAACACCAAGTTCAAAGCTGCGGTAGCCGGTAAAATATAAGGTTTTCATTGTTTAAGCAGTCATCTCTTTTCTTTCCAAACGTCTTTTTGGTATAATGATGGCTAGGAGTGTGAATAACATGGTCATTCGATACCCTAACGGTCAATCTTCTGCTTATGATGGCGGTAAAAAACAAAAATTGCAAGAAAAAATAGCTCGACCGAAAACTTTCGCAAATCGCGGAATGCGTTTTGAAGAGGCAATCAATCAAAGCAATGCGTATTATTTGAATCGTCAAGCAGCAGTCATTCATAAAAAACCAACACCTATTCAGATCGTTAAGGTGGATTATCCCCGCCGTAGTGCCGCTGTGATCAAAGAGGCTTACTTTCGTGAGGCTTCTACTACGGACTATAATGGCGTTTATCGCGGGCATTATTTGGATTTCGAAGCAAAAGAGACACAAAATAAAACCTCTTTTCCCTTCAAAAATTTTCATGAACACCAAATTCAACACATGGAAAACTGTTTAACACAAAACGGGATCTGTTTTGTCTTATTATGGTTCTCAAGCCTGCAACGTTGCTTTTTTCTGACTAGCCACGATTTGATCACGGAATGGCATCAGCAAAAGACAACGGGGAAAAAATCGCTGCCTCTTGCCTATATCGAAAAAAACGGGATTGAAATCATCCCGGGAATCGCCCCGCGTATTCCTTATTTAGAAGCAGTAGATCAATTTTTGTCAATGAAGGAGAATGATTAGTATGGCGAAAGAATCGCAATCGAGGGTTTCTCGACATGATTCTAAAAAAACGGCGGCTACAAATAAAAGCCCCAAACAAAAAAAGCCGAAAGGAAAACGAACGATTGGCAGTATTTTGTTGCGTACATTTATGGGACTTTTCTTTTTAGGATGTCTTGGTCTCTTATCAGGGATGGGTCTTTTTTGGTGGTATGCCAAAGATGCCCCTGCATTAGATGAAAAACAGCTCGATTCTGCAGCTTCCTCTCGCTTTTATGCGGCAAATGGGGATCTGATTCTCGACTTTGGTAGTGAGACCCGTGAGAAAATCACCGCCAAGGAAATCCCCCAACAATTAGAAGATGCAATTGTTTCGGTAGAGGATCGTCGGTTCTACCAACACATTGGTGTAGACCCTATCCGTATCGTTGGTTCAGCGCTATCTAACGTGACTACCGGCGGCATGCAAGGTGGGAGTACCCTGACACAGCAATTAATCAAGCTATCTTTCTTCTCTACCAGTGCCGAAGATCAAACGTTGCGAAGAAAAGCGCAAGAAGCTTGGATGGCCGTCAGACTGGAACAAACGAAATCCAAGCAAGAAATCTTAACTTACTACATCAATAAAGTCTATATGTCTAATGGTGTGTATGGTATGCAGACAGCTGCCATGAAGTTCTACGGCAAGACGTTGGACCAGCTGGACTTGGCACAAACCGCGTTGATTGCTGGATTGCCAAACGCCCCTTCTGCCTATGATCCTTATGTTCATGAAGACAAAGCCAAACAACGTCGTGATCTTGTCTTACTTACCATGTATGAGAATGAAAAAATCACGAAAGACGAATACGAGGCTGCTAAAGCCGAAGATATTTCAGAAGGCTTGCAAAAAAATCCGCAACGAAATAATGAATGGAAATATTACGACAATTACTTTAAAGAAGTCATTGATGAAGTAAAAGAAAAAACTGGCAAAGATGTCTACACCGATGGGTTAGATATATACACGAATCTTGACGTCAATACCCAAAAACGCTTGTATGATATCGTCAATAGCGATGATTACGTCAACTTCCCTGATGATAAAATGCAAGTTGCGGCAACCTTAGTAGACGTCAACAGCGGTAAAGTCGTTGCACAAATCGGCGCTCGTCACGTGGCAGACGATGTGGTCTTAGGAAATAATTTAGCCGTCAACGTCACCCGTGACTTTGGATCAACCGTGAAACCATTGACTGACTATGGGCCCGCCTTTCAATTTTTACAAAATTCCACCGGGCGCATGATTTTGGATGAACCCTACAATTACGTTGGCACAAACACACCAATCTACAACTGGGATCGCCAATATATGGGAAATATCACATTGCGAACGGCATTAGCGCAATCACGAAATGTTCCTGCTGCAAAGCTCTTTGAAGAAGTCGGCGCTGACAAGATTTCTTCTTTCTTAAATGGATTAGGCATTGAATACAAAAACATTGAACAATCGAATGCGATTTCCAGCAACACATCAGAAATCGATGGCACCAAGTACGGGATCTCCAGCTTGAAAATGGCTGCTGCCTATGCTGCTTTTTCAAATGGAGGAACTTATTATGAACCTCGGTATGTCAATAAAATCGTATCCCAAGATGGCACAGTGGATGAGGACTCCTTCAAAGTAGAAGGTGAAAAAGCCATGGACGACACCACTGCCTACATGGTCACTGATATCCTGAAAGACGTGATCTCTGTCGGTACCGGAACCAATGCTCAAATTGACGGATTGTACCAAGCGGGTAAAACCGGAACCTCCAACTATGATGACAATCAATTGGCTAAGTTAGACACTTCGAATGGTGCCTACCCAGACATTACATTCGCAGGATACACGCCCTCCTACTCTTTAGCTGTTTGGACAGGGTATAACGATAAAATGACGCCAATCACTGATAGCAGTACCCATGTTGCATCAGATGTTTATCGAGAACTAATGCAGTTCGTTTCGGCGTCTGTTGAAAATCGCGACTGGAAGATGCCGTCAGACTTAACTCGGATCGGCAATGAATTGTACATTAAAGGAACGTACCAACAACCAAGTTCCAGCACACGATCAACGTATTCGACTTCGATACCTGAATCAACATCAGAAAGTACCGAAACCATTGAGTCTAGTTCGACCGAAGAATCGATTCCGCCGGTAGAATCATCTTCAGAAAGTGTGCAATCTTCAAGTTCAACAGCAGAGGTTGATACCACTCCCTCTTCAACAGAATCTAGCCCCCCTTCTTCATCTGAGGCTAACAATACAAATACAGAGTCAACCACATCAGGGGGATAAAAAAGTAGCTATGACAAAAATCTTGTCATAGCTCCTTTTTCTGAATAAACGGTTAGAAGTAACTTCCTCGGAAATAAGCCGAAATTTCACAAAAATTTTAGAGCGTGGGACAAAAGTGTTTTTTGTTCCACGCTCTAAACACGTCTAAATAGCTGGAGCAGAAGCAACTCCGGGAAATAAGTCAAAATATCCCCAAATCTGAAAAGCAACTTCCATGTATTCCTCCATCTTTCTCGGACGTTAACACTTCTGTCCCAGCCTCTTCTCTCTAGCTGATTACTTCTACACTCTTTTTTCCCGCATTCGGATCTGGCCTTCTTGGCACATGGTCAATAAGGGACAGACTTCACATTTTGGCGCTCGTGCCGTGCAATGGTAGCGGCCAAAGAAAATCAATGTATGGTGGGTCTTGACCCACAGGTCTTCCGGCACTTTCTTCATCAATGTTTGTTCGACTTCTAAGACATTTGCATCTAACCGGCAAATGCGTAGGCGTTTGGTTACTCGTTCAACATGGGTATCAACAGCGATTGCCGGGATACCAAATGCATCCCCCAATACCACATTAGCTGTTTTTCTTCCCACCCCGGGCAATGAGACCAATTCTTCACGGGTTTTAGGTACTTGCCCATGAAATTTTTCGATAAGCTGTAACGCGCAGGCTTTGATATTCTTTGCTTTATTGCGGTAAAGACCAATCGAACGGATTTTCTCAATGATATCCTCAACTGGAGCTGCTGCCAAGGCTTCTGGTGTTGGATAAGCAGCAAACAACGCCGGAGTAACTTTATTGACAGAGACATCGGTAGCTTGCGCACTTAAAATCACGGCAATCAACAGTTCGAACGGATTTTTAGAAACCAGTTCTCCGTGGGCATCAGGAAACATTTGATACATTTGTTCCAATGCGATCATGGTTTTTGCTTTACTGATCATGACAACACTCCTTTACTCCCCTTCCAGCCAATTATGCATAGGAATTTTAGGGGCTGGTCCCTTCGGTTGCTCGAAATTTTCTTTTTGCATGAACTGCTTTTTACGACGCTTTTGTTCTTCTTCAACTTGTTCCTTGGAGGTAATATTCTTTCGTTCCCAAGAAAGTAAAATCCGATCAATATAATTCAAACTATACGCTTGATTCAAAACCGCCTCACGCAAGGCAAATTGGATCAAATCCGGCTGGTACTTGTCTTCTTCCAACCATTGAGCGATCCGCTGGTATTCGATTGCCGAAAGCGGCCGGCCAAATTCGGACTCAAACATTTGATACAATGAACGAACTTTTGCATCATAGCTTTGTTTTTCTTGCTGCTGATTTTTTTGCCGCAAACAAACTTCCAGTCGTTCATAGATTCCAGAAAACTCATAGTAGTCCACCATTTTCCCAGCTGAATCTTTCTTGGATTCAATGGTGATGATCTGCTTATTCAAAAGCTGATTCAACCATTTATAGATTTCTTTTTGTTCACTGCCCATCTCTTTTGCAATCAAGGAAAGATCTGGAAAATCATTGCCTTGCTCATGGAAACGATACAGCTGAAGCCACAAAACAAATTCATCATTGGTAAATCCAAGGCTGTGATAATTTTCCAAAAGTAAATTTGAGATGGTCGTGTGCCCCTTGGCTAAATATTCTTGTAAAGAAATCATGCTTTTGTCCTCTTTTCCCATTGATACATAAAAATAAATCTTTCATCCTGGCTTAACCAAAAACGAATCTCAACAAAAATGGGACTGCGCATAAACATACGACCGTCCCATCGACTCATTATTGTGGCACTACAGCGATGATCTCAATTTCCACCAATACATCCTTCGGCAAACGAGCCACTTCAACTGCTGAACGGGCAGGTAACTGTTCATGAAAAAGTGTGCTGTATGTATTATTGAAGGGAACAAAATCATCCATGTTTTTTAAAAAACAAGTAGTTTTGACGATTTCATCTGGTGTAATACCGGCAGCGGTTAAAATTGCCTGGATATTTTTGAGTACTTGCTGTGTTTGAACTTCGATCGTCGTGCCTACGACCTCTCCTGTCGCAGGGTCTAATGGTACTTGTCCCGAAGCAAACAAGAAGCCATTAGCAACTCGAGCCTGCACATAAGGTCCAATTGCTTGCGGTGCTTGATCTGTTGAAATAATTTTCATTCTTCTTCTCCTTTACATTCTGGGCACAACCCATAAACCTCTAATCGATGGCTACGAATCTTATATCCTGTCAACTGGGAAGCAGCCATTTCGACATCTTCCAAACCGGGATAGTAAAAATCAGAAATTTTGCCACATCGCTGACAAATCGCATGATAATGCGGCTCTGTCGTGAAGTCAAACCGGCTGGATGCATCGCCGTAATTCATTTCTTTCACAAAACCAATCTCCGTAAACAGACGCAGATTGTTGTAGACGGTCGCTACACTGATACCGGGAAAGTGCACTTCGATCGCTCGGTAAATCTCTTCTGCGGTAGGATGTGATGCATGGCTAGCCAAAAACTCAAGTATCGCAACTCGTTGAGGCGTGATACGGATGTTTTCTTGTTTTAATTGTTTGATTGCCTCATCATATATCGTGTTCACAGGAGTTCCTCCAATTCTCTTATCTGTAATATCATACTATGTAGATGGTAAAAATTCAAACAGCTTTCCTTAAAATTTCCCCACAAGAGTCAAAATAATTTCTCTCTTTTATGATCGAATTTTCTTGGCAATAAAAAGAGGAGAAAAAGCAGGCATCCCATCCATGCCCGCTTTTCTTGCTATTCTTCTTGATACAATGCCGTTGACAGGTAACGTTCCCCGTTATCTGGTACGATTGCTAAGACTTTTTTCCCTTTGCCTAGTTCCTTGGCAACTTTGAGTGCAGCATGGATCGCCGCTCCTGAAGAAATTCCTACAAGCAAGCCTTCTTTCCGACCGACTTCTCTCGCAGTTGCCATAGCATCTTCACTTGATACGGCAATCGCTTGATCAAAGATATCAGTATCAAGAACTTTCGGTACAAACCCGGTGCCGATTCCTTGAATTTTGTGAGGACCAGGCTGTCCGCCTTCTAAGATGGCCGATTCTGCTGGCTCGACGCCATAGATTTTCAAGTCTGGATACACTCGTTTTAATTCTCGTCCCGCACCAGTGATGGTGCCACCAGTGCCGATTCCAGCGACAAAAGCATCTAAACCTTTTGATTCAAAAGCATTTTCAATTTCTTTCCCCGTTGTTTTCTCATGGATCTCAGGATTTGCCGGATTTTCAAATTGCAACGGCATAAAATAGCCTTCTTGTTCTGCTAATTCTCTGGCTTTATTGATGGAACCTGTGATTCCTTCTGCGCCTGGGGTCAAAATCAATTCCGCACCATATGCCTGCATCAGTTTGCGCCGTTCGATACTCATGGTTTCTGGCATCACGATCAACACTCGATAGCCTTTAGCTGCTCCAATCATCGCCAATCCAATTCCTGTATTGCCAGACGTTGGCTCAACAATCGTATTGCCTGCTTGCAAAGAACCATCTTTTTCCGCTTTTTCGATCATGGCCAAAGCGATTCGGTCTTTCACACTGCTTCCTGGATTATAAAACTCAAGTTTTACGTAAACATCAGCGGAATCTTCCCCCACCACTTTGTTTAATTTGACGATGGGCGTATGCCCAACAAGTTCGGTAACAGATTGGTAAATCTTTGTCATTTGCAATCCCTCCAGTTCATATTCTTATTCTACCTAAAAAAAGACAGACTTGCGAACAAAAAGTTAGCGTTTTCCAAATTTTTAGGTTTTTTTCACAAAGAAAAAACTTTTACTTTCCTCTTTTTGTTACTAAAAAAGAGCAGAAAAGCAAAAGTTTTGTGAAATTATTTATTGAAATTTAGTCGTTGTCAAACTAAATAGCTAAAATCAGACAATCAATTCTTGACCCACGACGATCAAATCACTGCTCAAGCCGTTGTCAGCCATAATTTGATCCACCGTTGTGCCAAAACGTGATGCAATGTCCCAAAGACTGTCCCCAGAAGCGACCACATAGCTTTGACCCGTACTTTGTGTTTGTGTCGTTTGTGTCGTTGTTGTTGTAGATTGTGTCGTCGTTACAGAAGTCGTTGTTGCAGCGGTGCTTGGCGTATCAAATCGTGTCAACTGATAGGTTTCGATCAGCCAATTCAATTTTTGGGCATACCCCGGATCCGTAGCATAACGACCTGTCAAATAGCTGGTGGCATCATAGAAAGAAGTTGTTTGGCTTTTCCAAACCCCACTATAATGCGGATTACCAGTAGTGAAGCTCGTGCTTCTCAAAACATTGGCGTGGTCTTGAAATGACTCCCAGTAAGAATTATATTGGCGAAACGGTTCGTTCATCACGACCCATTGGCCATTGATATACTCATTTGTTGGTAAATAAACAGATTGACCATTATAAGACCCTTTGACCCCAAACAGGTTGTAGTATGGCGCATTGGATAATGTGGATGAGCCGTAGCCGCTTTCCAAGATAGCTTGCGCGATCATTACTGAAGCATAAAGATCGTTGTTAGCAGCCACATCCTGAGCAGACCAACCGATTTGTTCGATAAAATTGGCAATCCCTTGACTGGACGCTTGATATTCACTTGCTTGGACCTGTTCCGGAAGTAACGCGACCACCGCTGGTGACAATGCCAATCCGGCACCAACCAATGAAATCATTGCTCGTTTACTTGGGCGAGGCATCACTGCTTTTTGTTGGCGGATATGTCTTTCACTGCGGGTTTGATAATTTTTCATTCTTTTCCTCCATAGTCCTGATTCCTATTAAACAATAAAGTCATTATACGGAAAAATCTTTTTCTATGCAACTTTAGCAACTTAATAGTTTTTTAAAAGTCTTTTCCCTTAAAAATCATTTTTGCGGCAAAAACGGAAAAGTCTTTAAAAAAACGGGAGGGTGTCAGTAGTTCTTGCCCAATCAAAAAATCCGCAGGACTCCCCTTGCGTTTCCGCAAGTGTCATTGGCACATCGTGCTTTTTGACTAGTGGTGAGAGCCTTCGGATTTTTGTTTGCTAACGTTAGTCGCTAACCTGTTTTATTGATTTAGTTAATTGATTGGAAAGTAGCCACAACATTTTCAACTGTAAAGCCAAATTCTTCCAATACTTTGTTTCCTGGTGCTGAGGCACCGAAATGATCAATCGCAATGACTTTGCCTTTGCAGCCTAAGTAACGATCCCAGCCAAATGGTGAAGCTGCTTCAATGGCTACGCGTTTTTTCACTGCTTTCGGTAAGACGCTTTCTTTGTATTCTTCCGATTGTGCGTCAAACAAGTCAAAGCTTGGCAAGGAGACGACAGAGACATCCACACCAGCTTCTGCTAGTTTGGCTTGCGCTTCTACCGCTAGATTCACTTCTGAACCAGTAGCGATCAAGATCCCTTCTGGTGTGTCCCCAGTTTGTTTAGAAACTACATATCCACCTTTAGCCACATTTTCTTCTACATGGCTTTGTGTACCAGCTAACACTGGTAAGTTTTGACGGCTTAATACTAAGACCGTTGGTTTATCCGTTGTTTGCAAAGCAATTTTCCAGGCAGCGCGGGTTTCATTGCCATCTGCTGGTCGAATCACTTGCACATTTGGCATACAACGAACGCTTGCCAATTGTTCAATTGGTTCATGAGTTGGTCCATCTTCACCGACAGCCACAGAATCATGAGTCAATACATAGATGACAGGTGCATGTTGTAAAGCAGATAAGCGTACAGCTGGACGTAAGTAATCCACAAAGACAAAGAATGTACCGCCATATACTCGCGTACCTCCATGTAATTGGATCCCGTTCATAGCTGCAGCCATCGCAAATTCCCGCACACCAAACCAAATGTTGCGGCCTTCATATTGCCCAGGCTCAAAATCTTTCTCTGCTGCCACCATTGTGTTGTTTGAACCAGATAGATCGGCAGATCCTCCCCATAGGCTTGGGATAGCTTTTGAAAGAGCTTGAATCATTTCTTTACTAGAAACACGGCTGGCTTGTGAGCTACCGACTTCATACGTTGGCAGTTCTGCATCCCAGTCGGCTGGTAGTTCACCAGCAACCGCTTGTTCAAACTGTGCAGCCAATTCTGGATAAGCCGCTTTATAAGCAGCAAATTTCTCGTGCCATTTTGCTTCGGCTTTTTGGCCTTCATCGATCATCGTTTCTTTAAAACGAGCAGCTACTTCTTCTGGTACGGTGAATTCAGGATATTCCCAGCCATAGATTGCTTTGGCTGCCGAGATTCCTTCAGCGCCTAATGGTGCCCCGTGAACAGCAGACGTTCCTTGATTCGGTGCGCCATAGCCAATCACTGTTTTGATTTCGATCAATGTTGGTTTCTCTGTTTCAGCTTTCGCTGCTTCAATGGCTTGCGAGATGGCTTCTAAGTCATTGCCATCTTTCACCAATATATGTTGCCAACCATAAGCTTCAAAACGTGCGCCAACATTTTCTGTAAAGGCTTTTGAGGTCGGACCATCTAATGAGATATCATTGGAATCGTATAAAACGATCAATTTGTCCAGCTTCATATGACCAGCCATTGAAGCTGCCTCTTGAGAAACACCTTCCATCAAGTCGCCGTCGCCACACAATGCATACGTATAGTGATCGATCACATTGTATTCGTCGCGATTGTAAGTAGCTGCTAAATGTTCTTCTGCCATCGCCATCCCTACAGCCATTGCGATCCCTTGTCCTAGTGGTCCAGTCGTTGCTTCCACGCCATCCGTATGGCCAACTTCAGGATGTCCTGGTGTTTTGCTGCCCCATTGGCGGAAATTTTTCAAATCCTCCGTCGTTACTTGATAGCCAGAAACATGCAGCAAGCTGTAAAGCAGTGCAGAACCATGTCCAGCAGACAAGACGAACCGGTCGCGGTCGATCCAGTTTCTAGAAGTTGTTGGGTTGACTTTCAAGTGCTTGGTCCACAAAGCGTACGCCATTGGCGCTGCCCCCATCGGTAGACCGGGATGTCCTGAATTTGCTTTTTGTACGGCTTCGATACTTAATGTACGAAGAGTGTTGACACCTAATTGATCGATTTTATCAAACAATGGTAATTCCTCCTAATTTAGGTTTTTTTTACCTTTATTACACCTCATATTATACGTGATTTTTCTGAGGATTTCAATAGGAATGAAAAGGAATTCATCTTTATCTGCCATGTAATCCTTTTTTCTTTTGGATTTCCTTTAATTTTTCCGGTGTGACATCTTGGCCTTCCAGATCAACGATTTTCATGCCTTCAATGTGGTGTCGCATTCCGCCACGAAAAGCGTGTAAATACTCTTCACGAAGCTTTTGCTGTTCGATGGTTTCATCAGCAGATAACCCTTGTTCTTTTTTCTTTTTGGCTAACTCATTGATACGTGCTAATTTTTCTTTAGATAACATTTCGACACCTCCCTTTTACTTACTTATCTTATACAAAACTAGACAAAAAAACAATAGCGACAAAAAGCGAACATTTGTTTGAATTGTCGTTTCTCCTATGGTACACTAGGGTTATCAAATGAAAGAAGGTGTCAGTTTTGGCAAAACGAACAGAAAATCGTCAAATCGAGATTCTTAAGTTTATTCATACACGAGTCACTGAAAAAGGCTATCCGCCGACTGTTCGCGAAATTGGCGAAGCCGTTCAGCTATCCTCTACTTCTACCGTCCACGGACATTTATCTAGACTTGAAAAAAAAGGCTTGATTTTACGCGACCCAACAAAACCAAGAGCGATTGAATTGACTTCCTCCGGATTAGAAAAAATCGATGTTCAGCCTAACTCAATCCCAATGCTAGGGGTGGTAACAGCTGGCGAACCAATCTTGGCAGTAGAAGATGCCTCTGATTTTTTCCCAATACCGCCGGATTTAGCGAATAGTACCGGCAGTTTATTCATGTTGACGATTCGCGGTGAAAGTATGATCAACGCCGGAATATTAGATGGTGACCAAGTCATTGTCCGCAAACAGCAAAGCGCTCAAAACGGCGACATCGTAATTGCAATGACCGATGAAGATGAAGCAACTTGTAAGAGATTCTTCAAAGAAAAAGATCACATCCGCTTGCAACCGGAGAATGATTACCTCGAACCGATCATCTTACCAGATGTGACGATTCTTGGATTAGTCGTTGGTCTCTACCGTCACTTATTATAATAATTTCCTTAAATCTTCGAATTTCCGAAGATTTTTTTATTTCCTCTTTACAAACCGAACAAACATTCGTATAATGATTTTACAAACATAAGTTCGCATTTTTTATAAGGAGTGAAAATAATGAAAGCAGTTCGTCGATTTGGTTTTATGTTGTGGGTGTTGTTGATCGGGATCATTATTGGTTATTTTGGCGTACTCAGTGCAGTTCTGATTTTTTGTCCTTTAATGATGCTGTGGTTCATGCTATGGGATGAAAAAAAATTCCGGCAAGCCGAACGTAAAAGAAACCAAAGTTATTACCACGACCATGATTTTTATCATTATGAACAATAGGTCGATGGTTTAGAATATTGCTCGAAGCCAGAGCAAGGCATAAAAAGGTTGGCAACTTCTTCAGAAACAAATCAAAATTTCTTGAAGTTGACCATGAGGCACTTCTTTCCTACTACTAAACAAATAGAGGATAAAATCAACCGTCGTTGATTTTATCCTCTATTTTTAGTCTGTTTATTCGATCAATATTCCATCAGTGTTTTGATTTCATAGCCTTTGATTTTGTCTCTGCCATGAAGGTCCATCAACTCGATCAGAAAAGCGCAGCCAACCACGACGCCGCCTAATTTTTCTACAAGCTCAATAGTCGCTTTGATCGTACCGCCAGTAGCAAGCAGGTCATCGCAGATCAATACCCGTTGACCAGGAGTGATGGCATCTTCATGTAGGGTTAAGATATCAACGCCATATTCCTTTTCATAGGTTGCTTCAATCGTTTTTCGTGGCAACTTTCCTTTTTTACGAACAGGAGCAAAACCTACTCCAAGTTGATAGGCTACTGGACAACCGACGATAAAGCCGCGCGCTTCCGGACCGACAACCATGTCGATGCCTTTTTCCTGAGCGTACTCCACGATTTGTTGTGTGGCATACCGATACGCTTCGCCATCAGCCATCAATGGAGAAATATCGCGAAAGACAATTCCTTCTTGCGGATAATCTGGAATGCTGGCAATATAGTCTTTTAAATTCATGTTTTTTCCTCCTAAGATATCAACCATTTACGAATCGTTGATAAATCACTCATTAATAAATCTTCTTCTGTTTTGATTTTTGCCAGTCGCTGCTGATACAGGACACTCTCTGTAAGCGGTGTATTCACTGGATCAGGGACTTTTTTCAAAACGCCATCTTTTATTGTAACAAATTTCAAGTCAAAAAACACTTGAATCATAAAAATTAATAATTTTTCCGGGATCTGCAAATACTTTGCGACCATCGGCAGTTTATAACGAATATCGATTCCATTCTGCTGGTTGATCAATTGAAACAAGCGGCCGTATTGTTCTCTCGTCCCAATCCCATCCAAATAAGCATCTTCTGTCGAGAGCAAAATCAAATAGACACGAGTAACCGTTATTTCTTGGATAATTTCCTTCAGCAACTCTTTCCTATCTGGACAGTCCAAAAAGGCCAATTGCGTATAATCACCTGCGTTAAAAGCGTCTCTTAGTTCGTCGAGGGTTTGAAAAACATGAATATGCGGACAAAATTGTTGCATCTCTGATGACAGTTTATCGGAAAAGGTAATGCCTAATGTCTGCGCATCGAGGGTCATTCCTTGGCGATTTTTCTTTGATCGCAAATCGTATAACTGCATGCCATTGACTTCAAAGTCTTCCAGCATTAGCTGCGGCTTCTTCTTGCCATTCCATTCATTGACAGATAATTGGCCAACGACCGCTAAGCCCTCGCTCTTGAACTCTACTAGCTGCGAGCCAAATCCAAAACCGATCACATCCAATTGACCATTTTCTTCATCGATGAGACTTACTTTCAAATGCTGATTCTCCGTACCGATTTGTCTACCGTTATCCGCAGAGATATTGCTGATCAAAAACTTAGGAATCGGATTATCCGTACCAAAAGGAGCTAAAATCTTCAGTGACTCGATAAAATCGATCGTAATTTCTGCTAGGGATAGTTCTTCATCGATTGGCAAAGGAATCCCGCTGGAAAGGTCGATCTGGTTATCGATCACGTATTGGTTCATTCGCTCTTGCAGCATCGAAAGGTGATCGATGGGTACACTAAGTCCTACCGCTGCATGGTGGCCACCAAAACTGGTAAACATTTCCCGCATACCTGAGAGCATCTCAAATAAGTTTAAAGCCGCAACGCTTCGCCCAGAACCTTTCGCGATCCCATTGCTTTTTTTCGTCAATACCAGAACTGGCTTGCCTGTCTGCTGCATCAATCGACCAGCTACGATTCCTAAAACACCTTCATGCCAATCCTCTCCCACGATCAAATGGACTTGATTAGCATCTGAAAGCAGCGTCTGAGCTTCTTTCAAAATCGTTTCCACGTACTGCTTACGCTTTTGATTGATCGTATCCAATTGTTTGGCTAAGGCCTGTGCCTCCTCAGGATCAAATGTCGACATCAATGTCACCCCAGGGGTGGCGTCCTCTAAGCGACCAATGGCATTTAACCGGGGTCCGATGGCAAAGCCAATGTCCGTCTCATTAATGGTGCGTTTTTTCAAGCCGCTGATCTCGATCAAAGCAGAAAGTCCTGCCCGTTCGGTCTGCTGAATCATTTTTAACCCATTCGTTACTAGCACCCGATTTTCGCTAGTCAAGGAGACCATGTCCGCAATCGTCCCAATTGCCACAAGATCCAATAGTTCTACCGGTACTTCTTCTAACAATGCCGTAGCAACCTTGAATGCGACCCCTACTCCAGCTAAATCAGGAAATGGATAATTTCCTAAAGGATGCCTTGGATGAATAATCGCATACGCCTCCGGCAATTCCGGCGGCAACTCATGGTGATCGGTAACGATGACATCCACTTGCGCGGACTTAGCATACGCCAATGCTTCATGACCGGAAACCCCATTATCGACAGTCAGGATCAACTGTACACCGGCGGCAATTTTTTCTTGATAGACAGAAAGATTGGGGCCATACCCATCCGTAAAGCGATTGGGCAAATAATATTCCACCTCTGCACCTAATAGTTCCAATGCTTCTTTTAAAACCGTTGTACTGGTGATACCATCTGCATCATAATCCCCATAAATCAGAATGCGCTCCCCATTCATAATCGCTGCTTGAATTCTCTCAACAGCCTTTTCCATATCGTACAATAAAAATGGATCATGGAGCTGCTGCAAATCCGGTTCTAAAAAGCGTTGCAAAGCTTCTTCTGTGCGGATATTACGCTGCCATAATAATTGACCTATCAGTGGCGATAGTCGTTTTGCTTGGATCATTTCCTTGAAATCAGCTGATAATTCATGTTTTTCTGGTCTCAGCCAATGAAAGTTTGCGCGCTTCACACAATCACTCCTAACCTGTTAATTATAGCAAATATTTCCTTGAAAAGAAAAGCGTTGCCGAAAAAAGCCGCTCTCAGCGGCGATATTTTTCGACGCAAAAGAAATACGACATCCTTCGACTACAGTCAACGAAGAATGCCGCAGGATTGCGCCTATGTTACCATTACCTAATAATAGAGCAAAATCAAGTCCTGTGCTATCTCTCACTGGCATCGACGTGCCAAAAGACCAAACTAAAAGCAGCACTAGTCCTGATTTGTAAACGAATCTTGACGATGCTCCGAATCAGCCATTTCATCTGGAAGGACTGTCGCAGCTTCTGCCTCAGCAATTTGTTGTTCACGTAAAGCGAGGTCCGCTTGCTTGTTGGCATACTCCCGTTCCAAAGCCTCCCGCTGTTCCCGCAATTTTTCATCATTGTTTTGCTGGAAGTCAGTCAATTCTTTCCTTAATCGTTTTAATTCTTTCTTTTGTTGCAGCATTGTACCGGTTGAGACCAATAAAATAATCAACGCCCCTAAAAACGCCGAACCAATGATGATCAAGATCAGAGGTGCTTTGATGCTAGTAAAGCCAAAATTGATCGGAACAGTCATATTGTTGGCGACTGCAAAAAGGACGATTACTAACACCAGCAAAATACCAAGGATAACCCGCCATTGATTTTTCATCACGAACAACTCCTATTTTTTATTGAATAGACTCCCGGCTAAATAGTCACCCACATTGGGAAATAGTGTGTAGAATTTTGCTGCTATCCCCATCACTTGTGGGCGATTGATTTCTCTTTTCGGACGGATCATCGCTTTAACGATGGTCTTTGCCAGTTTTGTCGGATCAAGGACAAAGGTGCCTAAAGAAGCTAAATAACTGCCACTTGGGTCCGCTTGATCAAAGAATGCCGTTTCGATGGGACCAGGATTGACGGTGGTCACATGAATCCCCAAAGGTTTCAACTCTAAACGCAGTGCATTGGAAAACCCTAATACCGCAAATTTTGTTGCTGAATAGACAGCGGTTTTAGGTGTAGCGATTTTCCCGGCCATCGATGCCACATTGATAATATGACCAGAGCCTTGGTCCACCATCTCCAATGCGATTTGTTGGGTCAAGACCATCATGCCTAACACATTGACTTCAAACATACTGCGGATCGTTTCTGTTGGCATCTGTGTAAATTCTTGAAAAACCCCGAAACCAGCATTATTGACGAGAATATCCACTATGCCAACCTTTTGGCGAATTGAAGCAACTAAATTTTCGACACTTTCAGGGTCTGCGATATCTAATTGAAAGGCATAAGCTGGCTTGCCGCTTAATGCCATACATTCTTCTTTGACTTTATTGATCAATTGACTCCTACGAGCACAGATCACGACGATTGCCCCGCGTTTTGCTGCTTCATAACAAATTTGTTCCCCTAATCCAGCAGAACCGCCAGTGACTACGACTACTTTATTTTCTAACAGCATCTTCTTCTCCTTTTCCTGCAAATGGCACATCTACGACATCAAAGTCCTTAACGATCACCGTCTCAGGAAAAACAGCTCGTGCTTCATTTGCTAGATTTGTAATATCTTTGCCTACGTAACGGGCACTAATGTGGGTCAAAAGCAATCGTTTCACATTGGCTTGCTTGGCCACTTCGGCTGCTTGCATCGTGGTTGAATGAAAATAGGCCCGGGCCATTTTCGCTTCATCTTTGTTAAAGGTACTTTCGTGGACGAGTACATCAGCATTTTCTGCTAACAGGATCGAATTCTTACACAGACGGGTATCGCCTAAAATTGTAACGATTCGGCCTTTTTTGGCTTCGCCAACATAGTCTTTGCCGTTGATTTGCCGCCCATCTTCCAATGTGACTGTTTCCCCTTTTTTCAGCCGCCCAAACACAGGTCCAGGCTTGATTCCTAATGCAGTCAGCGCATCTACCTGAAGTTCTCCTTGATGGCTCGCTTCTTCAATACGATACCCATAACTTTCGATCCCATGATCCAAACGACGGCAAGAAACAGTAAACTGTTTGTCTTTAAAGAGGATGCCTTCAGTTGTGATTTCATGAAAGACCAGGGGATAACTCAGTTTTGTTTGAGAGATCCGCAAGACGGTCCGCACAAATTCTTCAATGCCTTGAGGGCCATAAATCTCTAACGGTGATGCGCCCCCTTGGAATGAGCGGCTACTGATTAAACCCGGCAATCCATAAATATGATCCCCATGTAAATGAGTAATAAATATCTTTTCGATTTTTCGTGGGCGAATCGTTGAATGCAAAATCTGCATTTGGGTGCCTTCCCCACAGTCAAACAACCAAACCGCGTTGCGTTCATCAAGTAAACGCAGTGCAGTGCTTGTCACATTCCGATGCTTCGCTGGTACCCCCGCACCGGTCCCTAAAAATTCTAATTCCATATACTTCTATCCTTTCATCTTCCCCCAATTTTAGCGGAAACGAAGGCCAGATGCAATCGATTGTTTCTTTCTATTGTTCATCAGACTGGGAATGCGAATTTTGCCAATCTTTTTGGACTTGCGCTTTGGTTTTTTCTTCTACTTGTTTGGCTGTTGCGATTTCTGCCTCTACTTCATCATAATCAAAGCGAGTGATTTCTCCGCCTAATTGATTCATGATTAACTGATTTAGCGGACGATTGTCTTCTTCATCAGCAATCAACAATAAGCCGGTATCTCCAACGCCGATTTGAGTGCTGACATGCTCAAATAGTTGCTGCGCATTTTGAATCTCTTTGGCATCTCGTGTCGCACCAATCATACTACCGCCGAACCAACCTAACATAATTCCTAAGGGTCCTCCCAAGATTCCCACCAGCATACCGATCATTCCACCGGTAGATGCTTTGTTATTGCCGGTAAAATCCAGAAAGTCTTCAATCTTGAACTGATGGGCCCCGGATTCCGTGTGGGTGATCACTGCCATTTGTTCTCCTTTGATTTTTCGTTCCATGTGGATGCGTTTTACTTCAGAAAATGCTTGATATGCTTCTGAGTTTGCGTTGAAATTCATTACGATGACACGTTTTGCCATAATTATCGCTTCCTTCCTTTTCTTTTCATTTTACCAGTATCTCGCCAATTTGAAAAAGAAAACAAATAAAGAAACGGAGTTTTGTGACGACTCCGTTTCTTGCTATAGATCATTTTGTTTAGTCAATAGTTGCAGCTAATCGTAAAAAAACCTTGAATACTGCCTGTTCAAAAATTAAATAGGCGCCTATTCGAC
Source organism: Enterococcus sp. (assembly GCF_022711995.1). Taxonomy (GTDB): domain Bacteria; phylum Bacillota; class Bacilli; order Lactobacillales; family Enterococcaceae; genus Enterococcus_D. The sequence continues at coordinate 6,285 of NZ_JALAHI010000086.1, read as the reverse complement.
AAATTCAAACTCAAAATTACCGATCCGGACGATATCGCCATCCTTGGCTCCTCGTGCCCGCAGTGCTTCATCCACACCTAAGCCCCGTAATTGACGGGCAAAGCGCATGACTGTTTCATCATGATCAAAGTTTGTCATTTGGAAGAGCTTCTCAATCTTTTCACCACTCAAGATCCAAGTCGCATCTGGGTCACGATCGATGGTAAATTCCGGTTCATCCGAATGGAAGCCATAGTGAACAACATCTTCTTCGATTTCTTCGTCATACAATAAGAACTCAGGAGTGACTTCCAATAAGTCAGCCGTTGCACGAAGCAAGGCATCGATTCCTTTGCGAGTGACGCCGGAAATTGGAAAAATCGGCAACGGATCTGCGAATTCATCGGTTTGTTCTTTTGCCAATTGCTCTTTGAATTTCTTCAGATTTTCTTCCGCATCCGGCATATCCATTTTGTTGGCTACGATGATTTGCGGCCGTTCTAATAAGCGCAAGTTGTGGGTCCCTAATTCTTGATTGATCGCTTGATAATCTTCATAAGGATCGCGCCCTTCCATGCCACTCATATCGATCACATGCAAAATCACGCGGGTCCGTTCAATATGGCGTAAAAACTGAGTACCTAAACCGACACCTTGGGAAGCCCCCTCGATCAAACCTGGTAAATCGGCAACCGCGAAGCTGCGGCCGTCTGAAGTGGTGACCATTCCTAAATTAGGGACTAACGTTGTAAAGTGATAAGCGCCAATCTTCGGTCTTGCAGAAGAAATCACCGAAAGCAATGTGGATTTCCCTACAGATGGGAATCCAACTAAGCCGACATCGGCTAATACTTTCAACTCTAACTCGATTTTTCTTTCTTGCCCCGGCTCGCCATTTTCGGCAAGCTCCGGCGCAGGATTCTTCGGAGAAGCAAAACGAATATTGCCCCGACCGCCCCGGCCGCCTTTGGCAATTGTCAATGTCTGCCCTTGTTCCAACAGATCGCCAAGCAGAGCACCTGTGTCTGCATCTCGGACAGTAGTGCCTTGAGGAACTTTGATATAGGTATCTTCTGCGCCGCGGCCATGCATTCCTTTGCTCATTCCGTTCTCACCTGGTTGTGCTCTAAAATGACGGTTGAAACGAAAATCCATCAATGTGCGCAAGCCTTCGTCGACGACTAAAATCACATCGCCCCCCCGGCCGCCATCCCCACCGGCTGGTCCGCCATCGGGAACGTATTTTTCTCTTCTAAATGCAACCATTCCGTCGCCGCCTTTTCCGGCTTTGACATCAATCGTTACTTGATCTAAAAACATGGACATGTTGTGTGCCCTCCATTCTTTCTTCTTACCTTCTAATAAACCAATTTGAATACAAATCCTGCCATTTTACAGGGCAAAGTTCACCTTTAAGAAAGTCTATTTAATTGTAACGACCCCAGAGCCATTTGTCTATCTTTTCTGCCCTTTTTCCCAAAGAACAAGATAAAAATGAAGGGTTTTTCTTTGACAGAATTCTGGTTTCGTAGCAGAATTTTAACTGTAAGAGCAAAAAAAAGGAGGAACAATGGATTATGACAGTAAAAGTGGGAATAAATGGATTCGGACGTATCGGCCGTTTGGCCTTCCGCCGCATCAAAGAAGTATCAGATGATATCGAAGTCGTGGCGATCAATGATTTGACAAGCCCAGTCATGTTAGCACAGTTACTCCAGTTTGATTCGACACATGGAACCTATCCAGGTACAGTCACTGCCACAGACGATGCAATCGTGGTTGATGGTGAGGAAACAAAAGTCTATGCAGAACCTGATGCCAGCAAAATTCCTTGGGTTAAAGAAAATGGCGTGGATATCGTTTTAGAATGCACGGGTTTTTATACTTCTGAAGAAAAAGCACAAGCGCATTTGGATGCCGGTGTTAAACGAGTGGTTATCTCAGCTCCAGCGGGCAAAATGAAAACAATCGTTTACAATGTTAATAGTGATACCCTTACAGCAGATGATCGAATCATCTCCGCAGGCTCTTGTACAACCAACTGTTTGGCACCAATGGCCTATTTCCTAAATCAAGAATTCGGGATTGAAGTCGGTACGATGACGACCGTCCATGCTTATACTTCGACTCAAATGCTTCTAGATGGGCCAGTACGGGGAGGCAACTTGCGGGCTGCACGTTCCGCTGCAGACAACACGATTCCTCACTCCACAGGAGCAGCGAAAGCCATTGGCTTGGTTATTCCAGAACTAAATGGCAAACTTCAAGGACACGCCCAACGGGTACCTGTTGTTGATGGCTCTTTAACAGAATTGGTATCGATTCTGAAACAAAAAGTAACGGCAGAAGAAGTCAATGAAGCTATCAAGAAACACACCATCGACAATCCTTCCTTTGGTTATGACGACCGCGAAATCGTCTCGGGCGATGTAATCGGCACAACACAAGGATCGATCTTCGACCCAACACAAACAGAAGTAACGACTGCTGGAGATTTCCAATTAGTCAAAACAGTCGCATGGTACGATAATGAGTATGGCTTCACTTGCCAAATGATTCGTTTACTAGAAAAATTTGCTAACTTATAAGCTATTTCTCATAAAAAAAGCGAAGATCCTCGGATCTTCGCTTTTTTACTAGTTCAAGTGGTCATATTTTTCAAGAAAAGCGGCAATCTTTTCTTGGTAAAGTTTTGGATCTTTCGTATAGCTTTGGGCATGTTCTGCCCCCTTCACGACCCATTTTTCTTTTGGTGCGTCTGTAGCAGCGTAAACTTCAGCTAACATCGAATAAGGGACAAACGTATCTGCATCTCCATGGATAAAGAACATTGGTCGGGTATTCTTGTGCAGTTGTTTCACTGCATCGGCTTCTCCAAAGAAATAACCCGCTCTTAATTTAGTGACCAAGCTGGTCACATTGATCAAAGGAAATGCTGGCAAGCCAAATAATTGATCCAATTGATAGCTTAATTCTTCCGTTACCGAAGCATAGCCGCAATCTTCAATGATCGCTGTTACGTTGTCCGGTAACTTTTCACCGCTGGTCATCATTACGGTAGCTGCCCCCATGCTGACACCGTATAAGACGATTGATTCTTCTGGTCCGTTTTCTTTCAAAACTTGATTGATCCATTGGACATAGTCTTTCCGCTCTGGCCATCCAAAGCCAATGTAATCCCCTTGACTTTCTCCATGACCGCGGGCATCGGGAACCAATACGTTATATCCTAGATCATGGAACATCTTCGCATAAACTCCCATCGTCTCTGCGTTTCCCATATATCCGTGAGCCACGATCACTGTCTTATTCTGTTTTTTTTCCGCCGGCAAGTAAATTCCAGAGAGCTTGAGACCGTCCGTAGACTCTAGTTGCCACATTTGGCGATTTTCCGATGCGGTAAACCAATCCTCTGCCTCAGGATTTGCATTACTCCGATCCGTTCCAGAGGTATCCCCTTTTAAAAAATCTTTTTCAGATGGGACAACTGCGTAATTATAAAAATAATTTCCCGCATACCCCAATCCGGCAATCAAAAGCACCCCTACCAAAATGGCAATCTTCCAGCGTAGTTTCATGTTGTTCCTCCTCTAAAGTTTACATAATAAAATTATCGGTTATCAAATAATTATTTCAAGAAACGGGCTTGAATCTGTTCCTTGTTCAGCCGGTATTTAAAGTAAAGATGAAAACCGCCGGCCAGCATCAATGTGAACCCATAAACCCACATTTGATGCCAGAAGTAATAAGTATGAATAACCGCAAAGACTCCCAAAACAGCAAAAAAGCAACCATATAGGCGCCAGATAAAGCCATTTGTTCCTAATTTGGTAAAGTAGGACTCCCACTCTTCATTGGTCATGTGTTGTCGTTTCCTCTTCCCCTGAAAAATAGCGATCAGTAAGAAAATCGCCAAAAAGCCGGCCAGACGAATGGTAACGATAAATAACAGTAACGTTTCAATAATAAAAACCACCGCTTCGGTTGCTCCTTCCTAAAAAACATTCTAGTACAAAATACCCCTTTTAGTTTTGATTTGTCAATAGCCTCAAAATGAAAAGATAAAAATGCTTCCGGCGGAAGGTCAGAAAAGCCCCTGCATCCTCTTACCCGAATCAGTAGCCAATTAGAACCAGTTTCTCACAAAAAAAGACCGCTCAAAAAGAGCGGTCAGCAAAAAGGAAGTAGTCTTACTCGTCTTTGCTATCTTTTAATTTAAAGCTTGACCATGGTTTCAAGAAATCCAGCAGGAATAATTCATCTGCGGCAATTTTCCCAACGACATTGACACGGCCATCATTCTTCATCTCTTTCAAGGCAATTTGCGTTTCACCTTTGTATTGCCCATACCCAACGTTATCGATCAAGATATCGCCACGAGTCATGTCATGAGTGTCATGCGCTGGGAATGGTTTGTCTTTGTAGTAAATTCGCGTCATCGTTGAGCGTAAAATATATTCTGAACGATCCCCGCGATAGCTGTGAAGATTATCAAATAAACAGATGCGTTCATCTTCCGTGATTCCTTCAGCCACATCCACTTTCAGAGTCGGATAATCCGCATTGAAGGCTTCTGCCATCGCAGCCAATTCTTGTTCAGATGCATAGGCATTTCCTACAGAAATATCATCGATCAATCCTGTCAGTACCAAGTGCTTCACTTGGGTCGCGATTGGCAGATCACGATGGTCTTCCAACGAGCAAAGTCCATCTTGTGTTGGCCAAGGTCCAAATGTTGCTTCATGAGAATTGACAAAAGCCATTGTATTCAAATTGTAGCGACGGAATTTTTCTGAACAATACACAAAATGATCATAGCCCAGTCCAGAATACCGATGAGGATAAAAGTTGTGAGAACCTAATAGATTGTCTGTATTTGGTGAATAGCTCATGATGTTGTCTACATAGTTCGTGCCACTGCTCATATTGATCTCAATTTTGATACCATAAGGATTTCGTGTCATTTTTGCTTCTTCCGCACCGGTGAAACCAATATCCAAGCGGACGCCATAAGCCCCCATTTTATGGAAGAAGGAAAGATCATCATAGGAGATCTCTAATTGATCAAAAAGCCCTGGATTGATATCCACCATGACTTCCATTCCTAATTCATTGGCATAGTCAACAACCTGTTTGAAATCAGCCAATACCTTTTCTTTGTCATCTTCGATTTGGAGCAAGCTGGTAAACACACGCTTAAAGCCATATTTGTGCGCTAAATCAAGATACGCCTTGTCTTTCTCAAATGTTGATCGTTCTGGATAAACCGAAATACCTAATTTTCCCATCCGTCAAACCTCCTAAAAGTTCTATCCGTTTTTGTTCATGTATCCTCTTACATTATAGCAAACAACCTATAAATGGTCTACACCTTTCCTTCCCATTTTAGTAAATCCACAGCGATAACCGCTTTTCACTCCTAGTAAAGTTTGATATGATAAAAGCAGTCTAATAATGAAAGGATCTTACTCAAATGAAAAAAATGATACTAACATTGGTGGCAGCAAGTAGTCTTCTGCTTTTAGCTGCCTGCAATGATACAACCACTACCAGTTCCTCCGACAAAACGGCGACATCAGAGTCCGTTGACTTAAATTCACTGGAACTACCTCAGCTGTCCACTGAAGTCAAAGAAAATGAAGATCTTGTTGAACTGGAAACCACTGAAGGTGCCATCAAGATCAAATTATTCCCAGAAATTGCACCAAAAGCGGTGGAAAACTTTATGACTCATGCCAAAAATGGCTATTACGACGGCTTGACTTTCCATCGAATCGTCGAAGACTTTATGATTCAAGGGGGCGACCCGAATGGTGATGGAACTGGCGGCGAAAGCATCTGGGGTAAAGGATTTGGCGAGGAAATCTCCAAACAGCTTTACCATATTCGCGGGGCATTATCCATGGCAAAATCCAGCGCTCCTAACAGTCAAGGAAGTCAATTCTTCATTGTTCAAAACCATGATGATGTCTCTGATGGCCGGGCGATCCAATTTTATCCGCAAAAAATTATTGACGCCTACAAGGACGGGGGCACTCCCTCATTAGACGGGAATTATACAGTCTTTGGCCAAGTCATTGAAGGAATGGATGTCGTAGATAAGATCGCTAAAGCTGAAACCACAGGTGAAGCCAATAGCAGCGGTGAAGACTCCACACCGAAAGACCCCGTTAAGATCAAATCAATCAAGATTTTACAAGAAGCAAAATAAGCAAAAGGACCACTGTTTGAAAGTTAAAAATTTCAAACAGTGGTCCTTTGATTATTTCTGTTCGCCAACAATAAAGGTAAACTCACATTCTGCTG
>NZ_JALAHI010000085.1 GCF_022711995.1 Enterococcus sp. | reverse complement strand
ATTTCAAGGTTAAATATTTACTCCTTCATTTTAGAATCAAGAGAGCAAGAAAAGGAGGGATTTGGTGAAACAACGAATCAAAAACGAAAAAGTGCGAGAAGCACTCTTTTTTGCAGGCAAAACCCTTTTTTATTTCTGTATCATTTTGCTGCTGATTTATCTTTATCATTATAAAAATGTGCAAGGCGGCACCTTTATCTATAATGAATTTTAGGAGGGATTTTCATGAATCAGGTAAATATTGTGCACGCCATTGAGCAATGGGCACAAAAGGATCCAGAGAGGATTGCCTACCGCGAAGAGCAACAAACGTATACTTATGGCCAACTAGCAGCTCGCTCGGATCAATTAGCTGCTTATCTTGAAGAAACTGTGGAGTCCCATGGACCGATCGTGGTGTATGGTGAGCTGGAATTTGATATGCTGATCGCATTTCTGGCTGCTTCCAAAACGGGACGGGCATATATTCCCATCGAAAGCACCACGCCAAAAGAACGTATCGAATTGATTTTGTCGGTAGCCAAGCCGGATCAAATCATTAGTGTGGCAGAATGGCAAGGACCAGCGACAACCATTCCAATGCTGAACCTGCAGCAATTAAAGGACATTTATCAAAGTGGCCGGGAAAGATGCAACACAAAAGCGGTGGGAGAAGACGATCCTTATTACATCATCTTCACATCAGGAACGACTGGCGTACCTAAAGGAGTCCAGATCAGCCATAGGAATTTATTGAGTTTTGTCAATTGGACATTGAAGGATTTCTCTTTACGTGAAGGAATGCATTACTTGGCGCAGGCACCTTATTCCTTTGATTTATCCGTAATGGGCTTGTATCCTGCGTTGACATCTGGGGGTTGCTTGGTGCCTCTAAAAAAAGCTGTTGTTAATGATTTCAAGACATTATTTGCAGTCTTGCCAAATTTAGACATCAATGTTTGGATCTCAACCCCTTCCTTCATGAAGTTATGTCTAATGGAACCTACCTTTGATGGGGCGCATGTTCCGCAACTGGAACGTTTCTTATTCTGTGGGGAAGAATTACCGAAAAAAATCGCCCATGAATTGCTAGAACGTTTTCCAGAAGCAAAAATCTACAACACCTATGGACCAACTGAAGCAACGGTTGCTGTCTCGGGTGTACAGCTTACTAAAGAATTATTGGAACAATACGATCGAGTGCCGATTGGGTATGTGAAGGAAGATTCGGCGGTATTCTTTATGGACGACGAGCAACTCCTTCCGAAAGGACAAGTAGGAGAAATCGTCATTAGTGGTCCTAGTGTATCAAAGGGGTACTTGAATAATCCTGAGAAAACCAACGAAGTATTTTTTACTCTGGAAGGACAGCCGGCGTATCGGACCGGTGATAGTGGCAGAATGACCGAAGATGGCTTGCTGCATTATGAAGGGCGAATTGATTTTCAAGTAAAATTCCATGGGTATCGAATGGAATTAGAAGAGATCGATCACCATTTAAGTAACAATGATTGGGTCAAACAAGCAGTCGTAGTACCCAAATACCAAGAAAAGAAAGTGGAACAGCTGATTGCCTACGTCGTTCCCGAAACGCATCACTTCGAGAAAGAGTTTCAGCTAACAAAAGCAATCAAAGCTTTACTAAGTGAAACCGTGATGGAGTATATGATTCCGCAACGTTTTATCTATGTTGAGCAATTACCGTACACTGCTAATGGCAAAATCGACCGCAAGCGGCTGATAAATGAGGTGAATCCCTCATGAGTCTCCCGCATATGATTCCTTATGCAAATCCTACCTACTTCATTTGGTTGCTGGTAGGGTTGCTGCCGATGATGCTTGGGCTGCTCTTTAAGCAAAAGCGTTGGCCATGGTACCAAACATTACTCACACTGGCAGTATTATACGTAAGCTTTGGCGGAGAATACTGGCAACAAGGACTGGCACTGATGGGATACGTCGTATATCAAACATTGCTGGTCTATGGCTATTATCAGCATCGTCAGCGGGCAAATCGTTCAAGTATCTTTTATGGGGCGGTCGTCGCGGCCATCTTGCCATTGGCGTTAAGTAAGGTCAGTCCCTTTTTTAGTGGCCATGCGTCATGGGTGTATTTCTTGGGCATCTCTTACCTGACTTTTAAATCGGTGCAAATGATCATGGAAATCCGAGATGGGCTGATCAAAGAATACCATCCGTGGCGTTACATTCAGTTTCTGCTATACTTCCCAACGATTTCTTCAGGTCCTATCGATCGCTATCGTCGTTTCGAGAAAGACTTGCTGAATCCACCGACAAAAGAGGTGTATCTGGATTATTTAAACAAAGGTGTGACCAAAATCATGCTAGGACTCTTTTATAAGTTTATTCTCGGCTATTATTTAGGCCAAGTATTGCTGCCGATCATGACGAAAGAAGTATTAGACAATGGGTTCTTTTCTTGGGGACTGCTGGGATATATGTACGTCTATAGCCTGTACTTGTTCTTCGATTTTGCTGGCTACAGTCTGTTTGCAATCGGCGTCAGCAATTTCATGGGCTATGATACACCGGCCAATTTCAATAAACCCTTTTTGGCCCCCAATATCAAAGAATTTTGGAATCGTTGGCACATGAGCTTGTCTTTCTGGTTCCGAGACTACGTTTATATGCGCTTGATGTTTATGCTGATCAAAAAGAAAGTCTTCAAAAGCCGCGTTGTGGCATCCAATGTTGGTTACTTTGCGCTCTTTTTATTAATGGGCATCTGGCACGGACTTACCTGGTATTACATTTTATACGGGGTGTATCATGCGACGTTGATTTGCGGCAATGATGCGTGGATCCGTTGGAAGAAAAAACAAGGAAATCTACCTTCGAACAAACTAACCAAAGCTGTGTCCACTGTATTGACCTTTCAAGCAGTTTGCTTTAGTTTCCTGATTTTTTCAGGAATCTTGGACAAATTAATCTTTAACTAAAAAGGAGAAAAAACGATGACAACCAAAGAAACGGTATTAGATATTTTAGAAACAGTGACAGGAAGTGACGAAGTAAAAGAAAATGCAACGATCGATCTTTTTGATGAAGGATTACTGGATTCGTTAGGGGCCGTTCAATTGCTGGTTGAATTAGAAGGGCAATTAGGAATTGATTTTCCGGTATCGGAATTTGACCGGGAAGAGTGGAACACACCAGCAAAAATCATTGAGAAAGTCGATACACTGCAAAGCCGATGATGAAAAAGCGATTATTCACTGCTTTTGGTCCACTTCTTTGTGCGGTGTTACTTATCGGAGGGCTCTTCCTCGGCCCTTGGAAGATCAATAGCCACGATCCGAAAGTCATCGCTCAAGCGGCAACAGCCATGAATGATGCGGTGTTTCGCGGTGATCGCATCAAAAATGAGGCCATCAAAACCGGTGAGTACGTCCCATTTTTTGGATCCTCGGAACTCAATCGCGTAAGTGCCACGCATCCTTCCGTATTGGCGCAGAAATATCAGCGCTCTTATACGCCATTTTTGATCGGCGCACCAGGGACACAATCTTTGACCCAGTATGGCATCATTCATTCAATGGCGAAGGAGCTAGGGGGAAAGAAAGCCGTGTTCGTCGTTTCTCCCCAATGGTTTGTTCCTAAAGGTCTAAAGGAAGACTACTTTAACCATCATTATTCCGAACAACATGTCTATGATTGGTTAGCGTCGTTAAAGAAAGTTTCTGAAGCCGATCAATATTATGCCCAACGGCTCTTGGATTTTGCAAAAGTAAGAGAAAATGACTTAACGGAGCAAGTGCTGAATGAAGTGAAATCCGGCAAGGTACCAACGGATTGGCAGAAAAAACAGATTGATCTGCAACGGAATATTTTAAAGCGAGAGGATGAACTCTTCAGCGGTTTTAGCATCGGACACAACTTAAATGCGAAAATCGCTGCCGCAGCGAAAAAATTACCTTCTACCTATGATCTCCCTCAAATCGAGCAGGTAGCCGATAATGAAGGAAAAGCAGAAACCGACAATAACTTTTTGGGAATCAAGAATTCCTTTTACCGTAAAAATTTGGCAAGCCGCTTAGAAAAAATGAAAGATTCCCAGAAAAAATGGGATTACCGTTTTGGTCCAGAATATAGCGATTTTCAATTGGTGCTAAACGAATTTGCCCGCAACAATGTAGACGTCTTGTTTGTGATTCCGCCAATCAATCAGAAGTGGATGGACTATACCGGCTTACCAAAGCAAGTTTTGACTGGATTTGTCCAAAAGATCCGCTATCAATTGAAGAGTCAGGGATTCACGAATATTGCTGACCTATCAGCAAAAGGCGATCAGCCCTATTTTATGGAAGATACGATTCATCTAGGTTGGTGCGGCTGGTTGGCTGCTGACAAATTCATTCAACCATTTTTGGACCCTGCCCGCAAAGAAAAGCCATTGTATGATATCAACAATTATTTTCTATCAGAAAAGTGGCAACAAGAAACACCAGAAATTCAGGGAAAATGAAAAAAGAGGTCGGTTGGGAAATAGCAACGCTGGAGGCCTCAAACAATGAGTAGACAGACAAAACGACGTGCAAAACGCAAAAAAAATATTCATAAAGTATTACTGGGAATCGATATTCTCGTAATCATTGGCGGACTCATCGGCATTTACTATTTGTTTTTGCCAACGGAACCAACTGCTGCTTCTAGTTCTTCCAGCGAGCAAGTCACACATTCCAGTACTACTAGAAGCTCTTCCTCCAAAAAGGAACAACCCGCAAACAAGAAACAGGACTTGTTGGATGCGGAAAACTATGACAATCTTAGCGATGATCAAGAAGTCGTGACAGCCGAAGGAACCAGCTACGATCAGAAAATCCTTTCCAGTGGCTTTATCGGCAGTGCACTGATTGTGAAAAACGGTAAGATTCTTTTGCACAAAGGGTACGGCTACGCCGACAAGGCAGCAGATATCAAAAATACCCCGACGACCTTATTCAATATTGGCTCCATCCAAAAAGGGTTGACGGCAGTCTTGGTCATGCGCGCGATCAATGAGAGAAAACTATCATTGGCGGATAAGTTAGCCCGTTTTTATCCCAATATTCCTGACGCAGCCAACATTACGATTCAGCAAATGCTGCAGATGGCTTCCGGACTCAAACTTTCAGAAAATCCGCAAGGACTGGAAGACGTGCAGCAGATCCTCGACTGGGATGCCACCCATGCCGTCTTATCCGGAACTCAAGGAACATTCAAATATAGTCCCATCAACTACAATTTACTGGCAGGTATTTTGACAAAAGTATCAGGAAAAAGTTATGATGCGCTGTTAACGGATTTTTTTATCAATAAGAATGGGTTGAAACAATCTTTCTTGTATAAAGCCTTTTTACAGCAGGATCATCCTACGGTCAATTACAAAACGGATGGCGAAGCAAATCCTTACGGGAATCCTAACAATATTTCCTCAGCCAACTTGGCAGCTGAGGTAGGAACTGGAAATCTCTATATGTCAGTTGGCGACTTGTATCGCTATTATGATTTATTATTGAATGGGAAACTGCTGGATAAAGCTTCACTGAAGCAAATGTGGCAACCAGCCGCTGGCGGGTCCTATGCCGCAGGTTTTTATGACAAAGGGACTTATTTCCGGGCTCATGGTGGTAAAGGAGGATTCGAATCGTTTGGGTTGTTTTCTAAAGACAACAAAACAAGCGTGATCCTACTATCCAATCGTGGACGTAAAAGCGACACAGAATTAATGAATCAACTCTATCATCCGCTTGCAAATGTTGATGCTTCTTTTTGATTGCATCATTTTGTTCGCGCAAGCTTAGAATTTTCAAGCAGGACACCATCTGTTCCTAAAGACAAAAGCACATGCTTTCGTCGGGGCTGATGGTGTCTTTTTTTAGTTTCTTTCAAAGGGGATCCTCACAGCAGTTTGTAATGATTCCAATATATCTCTAGGGGCTAGATTAGAAGAATTTTAAAAAAGTAGGCAATTGCGTTTGAACTTCATTCTCAATTAGTCTAAAATAGTGAGAAAGAAAAGATACTGGAGGGAACAGAATGTCAGTTTTAGAAATCAAAAACCTGCATGTCCAAATTGAAGATAAAAAGATCTTAAAAGGTGTTGACCTTGTTTTAAAAACCGGTGAGATCCATGCCATCATGGGACCTAATGGGACAGGAAAATCTACCTTATCTGCAGCAATTATGGGAAACCCGAATTATGAAGTCACTGAAGGAGAAATCTTGTTCGATGGGGAAAATGTGCTGGAAATGGAAGTGGATGAGCGAGCACGTTTAGGTTTGTTCTTGGCGATGCAATACCCTAGTGAAATTCCAGGAATCACAAATGCTGAATTCATGCGGGCTGCTATCAACGCCAAACGGGATGAAGAGGACAAAATCTCTGTCATGGATTTTCTAAAGAAATTAGATCAAAAAATGGATCTATTGAACATGCCAGAAGAAATGGCAGAACGCTATTTGAATGAAGGTTTCTCTGGCGGGGAAAAGAAACGGAACGAAATCTTACAATTATTGATGCTAGAACCAACATTTGCGATTTTAGATGAAATCGACTCTGGATTAGACATAGATGCCTTGAAAGTCGTCGCTAAAGGGGTCAATGAAATGCGCGGGGAAGGCTTTGGCGCGCTCATCATTACTCACTATCAACGGTTGTTGAATTATATTACTCCTGACGTGGTACATATAATGATGGAAGGTCGCGTGGTAATGACGGGATCTGCTGATTTAGCGAAACGCCTGGAAGCTGAAGGCTATGCTGGAATCAGTAAAGAATTAGGGATCGACTACAAAGAAGAAGAAGCATAAGGAGGCAAGGCAAATGGCAAAATTACAGGATTATCTTGACCAAGTCAACGTGTTTTCAGCGTTGAAAGAAGAACCTGAATGGATGTTGGAACTCCGCCAAGCAGCCCTTGCAAAAGTGGATGAACTCCCGTTTCCAAAAATTGAACGGGTCCGTTATGAACGCTGGCCTTTGTTTAATATCAATGAAGCAGCACTTGTCGGTGAACAAGAATTCTCTGGCGTGATTGATCCAGCGACAGCAGGATTGGGGGCAGTCCCATCCTTTGATGCAATGGATAGCCATCCAACGGTTGTTCAGTTTGATGAAACAACGGTCTTTGAACAATTACCGCAACATCTAGTGGATCAAGGGGTCATTTTTACGGACTTGTTTACCGCAATGAGAGAAGTACCAGAACTCGTCAATCAATACTATATGACTAAAGCAGTCCCAATGGACGAAGACAAAATGACTGCGGCCCACGCGGCATTTATGAATAGTGGTTTATTTTTATATGTACCCAAGAATGTCATCATTGAAGAACCACTAGAAGCAATCTTCTATCATAATGGCAACAGCCAAGCGCATTTCTTCAAGCATGTCTTGATCGTAGCAGATGAGCACAGTGAATTCAGCTACTTGGAACGTTTCCAAACCAAAGGGGATCAAGCCAAAAAGCTATCTGGAAATATCGTTGTAGAAGTGATCGCCAAAGCAGGGGCTAAAGTCAAATTCTCAGCTATTGATCAATTGGGGGTCAATATCACTACCTATATGAATCGACGAGGCTATGTCTTACGAGACGCTATGGTTGATTGGGCGATTGGCGTTATGAATGACGGCGATGTGATTGCTGACTTTGATTCAGACCTCGTTGGCGAAGGCGCCCATTCTGAAGTAAAAGCTGTTGCTATCAGTGCTGGCCGACAAACGCAAGGGATCGATACGCGAGTGACAAATAAAGCACCACATTCGATCGGGCACATTTTGCAACATGGTGTCATTAGGGAACGCGGCGTTTTGACCTTCAACGGTATCGGCCATATTTTAAAAGGAGCCAAAGGTGCCGATGCCCAACAAGAAAGTCGGGTCTTGATGTTGTCTGACCAAGCTCGTGGCGATGCGAATCCGATCCTATTGATTGATGAACATGAAGTGACAGCAGGACATGCTGCAAGTGTTGGTCGCGTCGATCCAGAAGAAATGTACTACTTGATGAGTCGCGGCTTGCGCAAGGAAGAAGCAGAACGCTTAGTGATTCGCGGATTTCTGGGATCTGTCTTAACGGCCATTCCTGTGAAAGAAGTGCAACAAGAACTGGTAGCTGTTATTGAAGGGAAGTTACTTGCATGATCGATGCTCAAAAAGTGAAACAAGCGTTTCCTATCTTGGATCAAGTCGTCAATGATGAGCCATTAGTCTATCTTGATAATGCTGCCACCACCCAAAAGCCGGAAGCCGTTTTGAAGACGATCGCTGCCTATTATCATCAAGACAATGCCAACGTTCACCGTGGCGTTCATACATTGGCTGAACGGGCGACCCATTCTTATGAAGCCGCGCGGGAAAAAGTTCGCCATTTTATTCATGCCAAAGAAACAGCCGAAGTGTTGTTCACTCGTGGTACGACGACAAGCCTGAATTGGGTATCCCGCAGTTTTGGGGATCAATTTGTCAATGAAGGCGATGAGATCGTAATCTCTTACATGGAGCACCATTCCAATATCATCCCATGGCAACAACTGGCAAAACGCAAGAAAGCGATTCTGAAATATATTCAGTTGACGCCAGAAGGTATCCTTGACATGGATGATGCACGTCAACAGATCACGGATAAAACAGCAGTGGTTGCGATTGCCCACGTTTCAAATGTTCTTAGTGTGATCAATCCAATTGCTGAGTTAACGCAACTAGCCCATCAACACCAAGCCGTGATAGTAGTAGATGGCGCCCAAGCAGTTCCCCATATGGCAGTTGATGTTCAAGCATTAGATTGTGATTTCTATGCTTTTTCTGGTCATAAAATGTGCGGACCTACAGGTATTGGTGTCTTATATGGCAAACGTTATTGGTTAGATCAGATGGAACCAGTGGAATTTGGCGGCGAAATGATTGATTTCGTTCATCTTCAAGAAAGCACGTGGAAAGAATTGCCGTGGAAGTTTGAAGCAGGTACCCCAAACATTGCCGGAGCTATCGGATTAGGGGCTGCGGTAGACTACTTGAGTGAAATTGGACTATCAGCCATTCATCAACACGAAGCCGAAATCGTCGCTTATATCTTGCCAAAATTACAAGACATTGATGGATTGACGATTTATGGTCCACAAGAAGCAGCCAAACGCACAGGAGTCATCGCCTTTAATATCGAGGGGATTCATCCCCATGATGTAGCGACTGCATTAGACATGGAAGGTGTCGCTGTCCGTGCCGGTCATCATTGTGCACAACCCCTCTTAAACTATTTGCACGTACCGGCGACTGCACGAGCTAGCTTTTACCTGTATAATACAAGAGAGGACGCCGATCGATTGGTTGACGCCATCAAGTTAACGAAGGAGTTTTTCCAACATGGCACTAACGAAATTAGATAATTTGTATCGACAAGTCATATTAGATCATTCCAGTCATCCCCATCATCGCGGGACACTGGGAGATTCTACCTATAAAGTCGAATTGAATAACCCTACCTGTGGCGACGTGATTCATCTCGAACTCGCTGTGGAAGGGGAGACCATCAAAGATGTCGCCTTTACTGGTGAAGGCTGTTCTATCAGTACTGCCAGTGCCTCAATGATGGGTGATGCAGTCATTGGTAAAACATTGACAGAAGCCGGCGAACTGTCAGACTTATTTTCTGAACTCGTTCAAGGGCATGACGTTTCTGACAGTGATCGCCTTGGAGATGCTTCAATGCTCGGCGGAGTAGCTAAGTTTCCTGCACGAATCAAATGTGCTACCCTTGCTTGGAAAGCCTTGGAAAAAGCCATTGCCAACGATACTCAGCAAGCAGATGTGGGTCACAGACACTCAGAAACCGAGGATAATCACGTAGAGTAGAGAAATTGCAGCAAAACAAAGGAGTGACAATCATGGGTGTACCCGAATTAGAAGAATACAAATTTGGCTTCCACGATGACGTGCAGCCCGTATTTAGTACCGGCGAAGGCTTGACCGAAGACATCGTCCGTGAAATCTCACGGGTCAAACAAGAACCAGAATGGATGTTGGAATTTCGATTGAAGTCATTAGAAGCCTTCAACAAAATGCCCATGCAAAACTGGGGACCAGATCTGTCCGACATCGATTTCGATGCCATCAAATACTATCAAAAACCTAGCGACAGCCCAGCTCGAGACTGGGATGATGTACCAGAAAAGATCAAAGAAACCTTCGAACGAATCGGAATTCCCGAAGCAGAACGTGCCTATCTAGCCGGTGCTTCGGCACAGTATGAATCAGAAGTCGTTTATCATAACATGAAAGAAGAGTTTGAAAAGTTAGGCATCATCTTTACCGATACCGATTCCGCCTTGAAAGAGTACCCAGAAATCTTCAAGCAATACTTTTCAAAATTAGTACCGCCAACTGACAACAAATTAGCTGCACTGAATTCAGCTGTTTGGTCCGGCGGAACCTTTATCTATGTACCAAAAGGCGTTCGCGTCGACGTACCGCTGCAAACCTATTTCCGGATCAATGCCGAAAATACCGGCCAGTTCGAACGAACATTGATCATCGTTGATGAAGGCGCCAGCGTCCACTATGTGGAAGGCTGTACTGCACCTACCTATTCCAGCAATAGTTTGCATGCTGCCATTGTCGAAATTTTCACATTGAAAGATGCCTACTGCCGTTATACCACCATCCAAAACTGGTCCGACAATGTCTATAACCTCGTAACCAAACGAGCAAAAGCATTAGAAGGCGCCACAGTCGAATGGATCGACGGCAACTTAGGGGCCAAAACAACCATGAAATACCCAAGTGTCTATCTTGATGGCAAAGGCGCCCGCGGCACCATGCTCTCTATTGCATTTGCCGGTGCCAACCAAATCCAAGACACAGGTGCTAAGATGATCCACAACGCACCAAACACTTCCAGCTCCATCGTCTCGAAATCCATTTCAAAAGACGGCGGCGCTGTAAACTATCGTGGACAAGTCACCTTCGGCAAGAAGAGCGCAGGCTCTATCTCCCACATCGAATGTGACACCATCATCATGGATGACCTATCGAAATCCGATACCATTCCATTCAATGAAATCCACAACAGCCAAGTGTCCTTAGAACACGAAGCAAAAGTCTCAAAAATCTCAGAAGAACAACTCTACTACCTCATGAGCCGCGGCCTCTCCGAAAGCGAAGCCACCGAAATGATCGTCATGGGCTTCGTCGAACCATTCACCAAAGAACTACCAATGGAATACGCCGTCGAGCTAAACCGATTGATAAGTTATGAGATGGAAGGGTCTGTGGGTTAACTCGATTTTTATCGCTAGAAACGTTTAAATATAAGCGTTTCTGGCGTTTTTGTTTTTTCAAAAAGTCTACTAACTACAAAAAACATTAAAAGAGATATTTTTCCTTTTTGATGAATTGAGCGAATTGATCTGCACTGCGATCTTCCCGTTCGGGGTAGAAGTAGTCATAAACTTGACGGGTTATTTTAGAATCTTTATGGCCAACACGATACATAATATCCTCTAGTTTCATATCTGCCATTGCGCACAAGGAAACGTGGGTTTTTCTAAATTCATGAAGAGTTATCCGTTTCAAATTATATTTCGTAGCAATAACATCACACCAATCATTTGGCTGACTAGGACGACAGAAATCCTTCTCTTTGTTTGGGAATACTAATAGTAGTATCTGCTTCAAATTCTCATTTTTTTCAAGTCCATAAATGTATCTCTTGATGGCATATAAATTGTTTATAACGAATAGAGATGTAACGGTAAAAAAGTGACTAGTATTATGATACTAGTCACTACGATAATCATTATAAGGTTGTAAGGGAGAACGACAATTCCAGCAATTAATATTTCAACCAGGATGCACAAGCTGTTACATGGACAAAAGAATTATAACTAACGCAGGTAAGAACAAAGTAGTTGTTACCATCTGCGTTTTGAATAGGAAGTTATAGATAAAAAGTTTAACTTATATTTCCAATGTAACGT
>NZ_JALAHI010000084.1 GCF_022711995.1 Enterococcus sp. | reverse complement strand
CTATTTATACACTATAATGGACGTAGTTCAACCGGAAAGAGGTGATTCATTTTTGGAGGATTTTCTCGAAAAAGAAGTCTTGCGTATGCTGCAGCTGATACGTAGTCTTTTCAAAGAAAGTCCGCTCCCCCTCCAACAAGCAGCTTTAGAACAAGGGATCTCCGTCAAAACACTTAGACGGATGATTGCCAGCGAGTTGAGTCTCATGTTTCCCGTCCACTTTTCGATAAAAAAAGGGCAACTGGATTATCTTCAGATGGAAGAATTGCCAGTTGCTGAGTTGCAAAAAAAGTCATCGCTTCTCTTGTAAAAAAGAGCAATAACTACCGCATTCTGTCTACTCAACTGGAAGAACCTTCATTAACTTACCCATTATTGTGCAGAAAATGCCACCTAAGTCCTTCCAGTGTCAATCGTCGTTTTATTGCGTTAGCCCCCGCTCTCGCAACATATCAGTTATCTTTAAGCCGGAATCAGTTTCCACTTTTACAAGGGAATGAGATCCAAATCCGTTTTTTTCATTATCAATTGATGCGCTGGACAAATCCTCAATTTGGGAGAACTCCTCGTGATGCATTTTTCTGCATTGAAACCATTCATAAAAAAAGAAAGACCATGTCCCCACTAGAAAACGGCATCGACTTGGCCTCCGTTTTTCCAAAACACTTTGTCCCAGCCTACTACTTGGTTCATGAACGCAATTATCTTTTTCTATGGAAACAATTGCTTGGACTGGAAAGGTTCTATCTATCTGCAGAAGACACACATTTGCTAAATCAAATCTTCCCCACAACGCTGCGAAACGAAGAGCTGGGAAGCGTTTCTTTCCAAACCTGTCTTGTCAAAGTCACACAAACCCACTTGTTATGTGCTTTACTGGAAGGCAATCTCTTGCTGCAACCGACAATCGCCCTTTCACCTGATACCCTCACGCTCATCCGTCTGTTTCTAAATCAACTCCCCCACTACGATCAATTACTGAAAAAACATCCGGAAATGCCGCTGCTTTATGAGTTGGTTTGGCAGAATAGAGCTATTTTGCTGGACCTAAATTAAAAAAGCTGTGGCATAAGTAGTAAATAAACAGAATCCTTGAAGCATCGCAATACCTGCGAAGCAACAGATCCTCATCACATTTTTCTGTGAAGACCTGTTCAGATTATTTTGTCTATTGTTTACTTATGTCACAGCTCTATCTTAGCGGCTAGTTATTTTGCGTCAGCATCAACGATTTTTACAGAACCTTGCCATTGTTTTTCGACAAAGTCTTTGATTTCGTCAGAGTGAAGCACTTCAACCAATTTTTTGATTTTATCGCTGTTTTCGTCACCACTGCGTACAGCAATCACATTGACGTATGGTGAATTATCAGCTTCTAATAAAACAGAATCATCTGCTGGATTCAAATCGATCCCAAAGGCAAAGTTTGCATTGATTGCCACTAGGTCTGCTTCATCATTTTGGTAAGCCGTTGCTAGTAATGAAGGATCAATATCATGTTTGAATTCTAATTTCTTCGGATTTTCAGCAATATCATCAAATGTCGCTGTTTCAGCATCAACACCGTCTTTCAACTTAATCACACCGGCATCTTGTAAAATCGTTAAGATACGACCCCAATCAGATTCTGAATTTGAAGTGATGACAGTAGCCCCTTCAGCTAATTCAGAAATGTCAGAGATGCGTTTTGAATACAAGCCCATTGGTTCAATATGAATCGCTCCTGCATTAACAAAATCATAGCCGTTGTCTGCGATCTGTTTGTTCAAATAAGGGATATGTTGGAAATAGTTGGCATCGATATCGCCGTTTTCCAAAGCTTTATTTGGCAAAATGTAGTCATCAAAAGTTTTGATCTCTAAGTCGATTCCTTCTTTTTCCAACAATGGTTTTGCTTGTTCTAATATTTCTGCATGGGGTGTCACAGATGCGCCGACCACCAATTTTGTGTTTTCTCCACTAGCTGACGTTGAGTCAGCGCTCTTGTTCGAGCCTGTACCGCAGGCTGCTAAAGCGACTGTTAACAATACTGTTGTTGCAAAACCAAAAATCTTTTTCATTTTCTATTCCTCCCAGTTTTCTGTTTGATGGTTTTCCTTTTAAGCCAATCAGCGTTTGTCTGTTGCTTTGGTCAAAAAATCACCGATTGCCTGTAAGATAAAGACAATAATTAAAATAATCACTGTCGCTACAAGCGTTACAGTGTAATTTCCCCGCTGAAATCCTTCTTGCCAAGCCAATGAACCTAAGCCTCCGGCACCGATGGCACCTGCCATCGCTGTGTAACCGATCATTGAAATGGTCGTAACCGTGATTCCTGAAATGAGTGCTGGCACGCTTTCTGGAATAACAATTTTGTAAATGATTTCCCAGTAACTGGCCCCCATCGCCTCTGCCGCTTCGATCACGCCGGGGCTGACTTCCCGAAAGGCGATCTCAACCAACCGAGCATAAAATGGCGCTGCCGATAGAACCAACGCCGGAATCGCCGCTTTTGCCCCTAAGAAGGAGCCTACCAATAGCGTCGTAAAGGGGATGATCAAAACCATCAAGATCATAAAGGGGGTTGATCGAAACACGTTACTGATAATCGATACTAAAGTATAGGCAAAGCGTGACCCAAATGTTTGTTTGCGACCTAAAGAATAAAGAGCCAATCCTAGTATTAGTCCAATCACAATGACTAATACCATGGAAAAGAATGTCATAAATAGCGTATCGAGGGTTGCTTGTTGCATATTCGCCCAATCGATCTTTTCAAAATTAAGATAGGTTTCTGAAAATGATTTACCCACGCTTGATCACCTCCACGCCTACTTGTTCTTGCGTAAAAAAGCGTAATGCTTTATCGATTTCTGGTGTTTCGCCAGTCAATAGAACAGTCAATGCCCCAAAAGAGCCTTCATTGGTTTGCTGAATCTTGCCATAGACTACATTGACATCGATCAGATATTGGCGGACCGCTTGCGAAATAATCGGTTCATTCGCATTGTCTTCTGTAAAGGTCAATGTCACTAAGCAACCATAAGGATTTTCTCTTAAAAAGGCTTGTCGTAATGCTTCCGTATCTTCTTCTGGTTCCAAATCCTGCTGCACAAAGCGCTTCGTCACAGCTTGTTGTGGATGGCGGAATACGGAATGGACCGACCCTTCTTCCACGATCTTGCCTTTTTCCATCACAGCGACTTTATTACAGATTTTACGAATCACGTTCATCTCATGAGTAATCAGAACGATCGTCAAATTCAGTTTTTTGTTGATAGACAGCAGCAAGTCCAGAACTTCTTCGGTTGTTTGAGGATCCAACGCACTGGTTGCTTCATCACATAGCAAGATCTCTGGTTCATTGGCTAGTGCCCGAGCAATTCCGACCCGTTGCTTTTGGCCGCCTGACAATTGTGAAGGATAGGCTTTTTCACGCCCTTCCAATCCAACAAGTTTTACCAGTTCCTGTGCTCGCTCACGGCGTTTGTTTTTGGGGATCCCGACCAATTCTAGAGGCAATTCAATATTTTCCAATACGGTTCGCGACCACAAAAGATTGAAGTGCTGAAAAATCATGCCGATTTTTTTGCGGAAGTCTCTTAATTCTTTGTTCTTCAAAGCTAAAATATTTTGCCCATTGATTACCACATCACCTGCTGTAGGGAGCTCCAATCCGTTCAATAAACGGACCAATGTACTCTTCCCAGCGCCGGAATAACCAACGATGCCATAAATATCGCCTTTTTCCACTTGTAGAGATACATCATTGACGGCATGAACGCTGCCGCTTTTGCCATCAAAGGTTTTCTCTACGTGGGTCAATTCGATTAATGCCATAAATTTCCCATCTTTCTTTTTTTCATTCGCTGTATAAACACAAAAAAACTTTCATCCTTTGTACATTATACTGTTACAAAGGACGAAAGCATACCTTCCGTGTTACCACCTTAATTTACTGTCGACTCGCATCAACAGCCTCTTCCAGTACTTGAATTTCTTCGCATACTGTTGCGCAATAACGGGCGCATCCCGTGATAGGCTTGTGATTAGACTCACCCATCCTGCTCAAAGACCATCTTCCATCTTCTCTTCGTTGCCCATTTACACCAAACAGGGCTCTCTGTATACGTCAAGAATATGTACTCTTCTTTTCAAAGCATTCATTTATTGAGCAAATTATAGCAACGTCTCAATCGGCTGTCAATTCTTTTTGCAAATCTGCGGCAAGTTCTTTTTTATAATTCGTCAAATTGACTTGGATCAACGTCTTTAAAGCTCACCAGCCATGCATTCATTTCGTCGCTGTCATTTAAGATCTCAATATTTTGATCGATTTTTTCATTTACAGAAGAGATCACACCAGTTAATGGGCTTGGAAATTCACTAACCGCTTTTTCAGCTTCCAATTCCACCAAGGTATCGCCTTGTTTCAAAGCTGTGCCAACTTTTTTCAAAGAAGCAAACGTCACAGCGCCTAATTCTTCTTGCGCTTCTTTTGTCAAACCAACACAATATTCTTTACCGTTGAACAGTACCCACAAATTATCTTTTTTTCTCAAACATTTCTTTTCCATGATTCTAACAAGACTCCTTCATATTCTTTTTCTTTAAACCCATTGATCAAAAAGCGATCTTCGCTGATCAGCAATGGGCGTTTGATCAACATGCCGTCTGTTGCCAACAATGCTGCGGCTTCTTCATTCGACAACGTTGGTACTTTCTCTTTTAGACCTAATTCACGGTATTTCATTCCGCTTGTGTTAAAAAAACGACGAGCAGGCAAGCCACTAGAGGTGATCCATTGCAACAATTGCGCCTTTGTCGGCACTTCTTTGATCATATCAATGGCCTCATAGGGAATCTCGTTTGCTTCCAGCCATGCTTTGGCATTTTTGCATGTACTGCATTTTGGATACCAGTAAAATGTGATCATCGCTCTCTCCTTATAAGGTTTTTGGTGTACTCTCCGCTTGATAGCGCATGGATAAAATCAAGCCGATACCAATCATGTTGCTCAACAGAGCAGAGCCTCCTTGACTGATAAATGGTAAAGGAATACCTGTTAAAGGCAGCAGCCCGATGTTCGCACCAATATTCTCAAAAACATGGAATAAGATCATCATGATGATCCCAGTCGCAAGATAAGCATAAAATTCATTATTTGTATCAAAACAAACCCGAATCATTCGATAAATCAAAATGAAATACAACAAAATCACAAACGCACTACCCACAAACCCAAAATTTTCCCCAATCACAGAGAAAATCATATCTGATTCGCGAACCGGTACGTAGACATCGCTGACATTGAATCCTTTACCGAACATCCCACCCGAGCCAATCGCCATTAATGCATAAGCCAATTGGAATGACTGACCTTGAGTATCATGGAACGGATCCAACCAAGAATCGATACGGGCGAATTGGTATTCTTTAAAGATCCCTGTATTGTACAGCAACTCTCGTCCCACATCTGTTGTGACCAAAAAGATGGTGCCGCCGCCAATCAAAACAAAGGCCACGATAACCGGTATGACAATCTGCCAAGAAATTCCGGACATCAAAAAGATTCCGCCAAAAATAGCTAAAAAGACCAACATCGTTCCGAAGTCTTTTTGCAGCATGACTAAAACAAGCACCGGAATGGTTACAGCTAACATTTTCGCAATCAATAACCCGTCTGTTTTCAAATCGCGGTCTCGATGACGGACATTGTGGTGGGTAACCACCAATGCCAACATCATAATAAACGCGATCTTCATCAATTCTGATGGCTGGACTGTAAAGGCGCCAAAACGCAGCCAGTTTCGCGAGCCCGTAGAGTCGGCTAACCCTGCATCATAGAACTTCAAGAGCCCCAGCATGACTAGCAATCCCGCGCCGTATATATAGGGGGTCAACTTCCACAACCACTTGGATTTGATATGCATGATCACAATAATTGCGATGACGCCTAATACATACCATAAAGCTTGAAATCCTAAGGTTTTCCCCACAGATGGATTTCTTGGGTCATTCACCAAAGCCACATATAAGGAGGCAAACCCTATCAAACATAATAAAAATACGGGTAAGATCACACCGTAGTCAATTCGATTATCATTCTTTTTTATTCGTGTATTTTCCATGCCCACACTCTCTCCTGTAGAATCTTTATCCATTATAGTGATGTTTGCGCAGAAAAGAAAGGATTCCCTGTTCTCATTCAGAAAAAATTTAGAAACCTTAACGTTTTTATCAAAAAAAACGCTAAAAAAAAGAAAAAGCAGTCTAAGTTAGACTGCTTCAATGCCAGCTGCAGGATTCGAACCTGTGACCTACGCGTTACGAGTGCGTTGCTCTACCAACTGAGCTAAGCTGGCAACTAACACAAAGACGATTATAAGAAAAAAAAACAATTTTGTAAAGAGAAGTTTAGGGAAAAAATAGCATTACTGAAAATTTTCAAAAAATGTGGTATAATTTAATTATATCAAGGAGGTTTTTACATGGCAACATTTGGTAAATTCGAAACAACCGTTGTCCCGTCAGCTGAAGGTGCAAATTTTGAGGTCGCTACTCCTGTCATGTTCACGATCCATGGAA
The DNA here is from genome assembly GCF_022711995.1 of Enterococcus sp. GTDB lineage: Bacteria > Bacillota > Bacilli > Lactobacillales > Enterococcaceae > Enterococcus_D. Next base: position 63,396 of record NZ_JALAHI010000084.1, on the reverse strand, counting down.
CGAAACAAACCGGTACAGTCACGAAACAACTCAAGAACTCTGCGGTTGTTGAATTGAATCAGACTGCGGAGAATCAGAAGCTTGTTACGCAAAGTAATGGTGTGTTGATCATTAATTATAAACAGTTAACGAAAATGTAGTTCGTTCAAAAAGAGGCTGGAACAGAAATGTTACACTCCGGGAATAAGCAGGTATACACGAAAATTGCTTTTCAAATTTTTGGATATGTCGCCTGATTTCCGAAGGAGTTGCTCCTGATCCTGCTGTTTAGACGTATTTAGAGCGTGGAACAAAAGTATTTTTACTTTTGTTCCACGCTCTATTTTTTATTTTGTTCCGAATAAACGGTCGCCGGCATCGCCTAATCCAGGGACGATATAGCCATGTTCATTCAAGCGGTCATCTAAGCTTGCTGTGTAGATATCCACATCAGGATGAGCATCTTGCAATGCTTTCACACCTTCTGGCGCAGCAACTAAGCAAACAAATTTCATGTTTGAAGCGCCGCGTTTTTTCAATGCATCGATGGCCATGATTGCTGAACCACCAGTTGCCAACATTGGGTCAACAATAAATAACTGGCGAGTATCGATGTCTTCAGGCAATTTAACAAAGTATTCATGCGGTTCCAAAGTTTCTTCGTCACGGTACATTCCGATATGTCCCACTTTAGCTGCTGGGATCAATTCTAGAATACCGTCAACCATTCCTAATCCAGCCCGTAGAATCGGCACGATTGCTACTTTTTTCCCACTAAGTGTTTTTTGGGTTGATTCTTCAATTGGTGTTTCGATGACTACATCTTCAAGCGGCATATCCCGGGATACTTCATAAGCCATCAGCATGGCAATCTCATCGACAACTTCACGAAACACTTTTGTGCCACAGTTTTTGTCGCGAATCATTGTTAGTTTGTGTTGGATCAAGGGGTGGTCAATTACTTGGAATTTACCCATTTTAAAAGTCTCCTTTGGTTTTTCTTTTATTTTAAAGCAAATCAACGATGGATACAACCTTGCATTATCTCTTGCTCCTTCAAAAAAGGATCTGAGCATCGGCTCAAATCCTTTACCTGCTACATCTTAATACAACGGATACTTGTCCGTCAACTCCTTGACCTGAGTTTTTGCTTCTTCCAAAACAGCAGCATCTTCTGGATGTTCTAGGACTTTGACGATCAGCTTTGCCACTTCCACAGCATCTTCTTCTTTAAATCCACGGCTGGTGATCGCTGGTGTTCCAATACGAATGCCGCTTGTTTTAAATGGACTAAGAGTTTCAAATGGAATCGAATTTTTGTTGACCGTGATATTCACTTGGTCAAGCAATGTTTCGGCTTCTTTGCCATTCAGTTCAAATCCACGAATGTCGATCAACAATAAATGGTTGTCCGTTGCACCAGAAACAAGCCGAGCTTGCGGCGCTTGATTGAAGACTTTTGCCATCGCCTGCGCATTTCTGATCACTTGCTCCGAATAACTCTTAAAATCGTCGTCCAATGCTTCTTTAAAAGCGACTGCCTTGGCAGCAACCACATGTTCCAATGGACCGCCTTGAATGCCTGGAAAGACCGCACTGTTGATTTTTTTCGCTAAGTCTTCGTCATTGGTCAAAATCAAGCCGCCACGCGGACCTCGAAGGGTTTTGTGGGTCGTTGATGTTGTGATATCTGCATAAGGAACTGGATTTGGATGCAGACCTGCAGCGACTAATCCAGCAATATGGGCCATATCTACCATCAATTTCGCGCCGACTTCATCGGCGATTTCACGGAATTTGGCAAAATCGATCGTTCGTGAATACGCGCTGGCACCTGCAACGATCAATTTTGGTTGATGCTTTCTAGCTAAAATCCGTACAACGTTATAATCAATCACTTCCGTTGATGGGTCTACACCATAACTGACAAAATGATAGGTTTTTCCACTAAAGTTGACAGGAGAACCATGAGTCAAATGCCCACCTGCGGATAGGTCCATTCCCATCACTGTATCTCCTGGTTCAATCAATGCTAAATATGCTGCTGTATTGGCTTGTGAGCCTGAGTGTGGCTGTACGTTCGCGTAAGCCGCACCAAATAACTCTTTGGCACGATCAATGGCTAAATTCTCAACAACATCGACAAATTCACAACCACCGTAGTAACGGCGACCTGGATACCCTTCGGCATATTTATTTGTTAAAATACTGCCTTGCGCCGCTCTGACACCTTTGGAGACGATATTCTCAGATGCAATCAACTCTAAATTGTTTTGTTGGCGATCCGCTTCCTTTTCAATGGCTTGCCATAAATCAGGATCAAACGTTTGATAGTCCATTCATACAACACCCCTTTACCTTAATGCTAGCATTGTATCATATTTCCCAAACACTACCTACGATCAAAGCCACGTTTTTCTAATTTATCTGAAAAAAACTCTGGTTGGCTGCTTTTTTCAAGCGATTCATATAGGCACTGCCGATCCCGACTTCAGGAAACGCAGCGACTAAAATAATCTCTAAGCCAGCGATGGATTCATCTAAGGCCCGTAAACCTGCAAAAAGGCCTTTTGCTGCCGCCTCAACCGTGTCAGCCGCATACATGTAAACAGCTGCCGTTTCAAATCGAGCCGTTTCACAAATGGATGGGCCTGCCAAAACCCCGGCTTTCACTTGGTTCTTTTTGACCCAATCGAGAGCTGCGGGCCAATTCTCTGGTTGAACCATCATAACCCGTGTGTCTGGAGCATAATGTTTGTATTTCATCCCAGGGGCTTTTGGTTTTTCTCCTTCGGTTACGAGATGCTTGTCTAGTTCAACTTCACTGCCTAGGACGGCTTCTAATTGTTCTTTCGTCACTGCTCCGGGACGCAGGATCATTGGTTTTTTATTTGGATCACTTAGATCCACCACGGTCGATTCCACGCCGATGGCCGTCGCGCCGTCATCAATCACACCCGCTATTTTTCCTTTCAAGTCATGCAGTACATGTTCGGCTGATGTCGGACTTGGTTTTCCCGAGGTATTTGCGCTAGGTCCAACCAGTGGAACTTGTGCCTGTTTGATGACTGAAAGTGTTTTTTTATTGGCTGGTATTCGGAATGCTGCTGTGGATAACCCCCCAGTCACAATTGACGGCATACTGTTATTTTTGATTGAAAAAATCAACGTCAAGGGTCCAGGCCAAAATTTTGCCATCAGTTTTTCTGCTGCCGGATGAAAGTTATCCACATAATTAGCTAGTTGTGCCGCTTCAGCAAGATGGACGATCAACGGGTTATCACTGGGTCTTCCTTTGACGGCATAGACTTGTGCTACCGCTTCGGGTAAAAGTGCATTGGCCCCTAAGCCATACACTGTTTCTGTCGGAAAAGCGACTAAACCTCCATCAGCCAGAATTTTCGCTGCTTCAGGTAATTGTTCTTCACTGAATTTTTTTGTTTCCACAGTTTATCCACATCCTTTTTTTAATGACTTCCACACTTATCAACATTTTTTTGGTTTTTATCCACATTTTGTGGATAAATCGTTTGTCAAGTGTGGATAACCCTGTTCATAACTTTTATTTGCAAGTAAGTCTTACGCTATCACTGTTTTTTATCCAAAAAAATTTTTAAAAAAAAGGTTGTCCACATACTGTGGATTATTGTACTGCGACTATGCGATCTTTTCCAGATAAATCTTGGATCACCGCAACCTTTTTATCAGGAAATGCCTCGGAAAAGATTCGCCGGACAGATTCTCCTTGTTGAAAACCGATTTCAAGGAAGATTTTTCCGTTAGGTGTTAAACATTCTTTTGCTTGATCGGCAATCTTGCGATACATGATAAGACCATTTTCCGCAGCAAATAGGGCCATCTGAGGTTCAAATTGACGGACGCTAGGATCCATCAGCTCCCACTCCTGCTCACTGATATACGGGGGATTCGATACGATCATATCCCATGATTGATCTCTCACAGGTGTCAGCGTATCACCCTGATAAAACGCAACCGCTGCACCTAATTCTGACGCATTCTCTTGGGCGACCGCCAATGCAGCTTCCGAGAGATCCACAGCTGCGATCTGCCAATGAGGACGTGCCAATTTCAATGAGACCGCGATCGCACCTGTACCGGTCCCAATGTCGACTACCCGCAGATTTGCCGTTGCATCCGTCTGATCTAAACACAAAGCAACTAATTCTTCGGTTTCCGGCCGAGGAATCAAAGTATCTTCCGTCACCTTGAAGCGATGGCCATAAAACTCTTCGTACCCCAAAAGATATTGTGGAGGACGATGCCCTAAAAGCTGCTGCAGATCTGCTTCTATTTGCGCTTCATCGGCTTGCGAGATCGGCTGATCCATGTGCAGCAGCCAGTCCAGCTTTTGCCAATTTTTACGAGCCAGAAAAAGGTATTGGATCGCATACCCTTCCAGACCTTCTGCTTCTAAAAAAGAAGAAGCCCGTGAAAGGACTTCTCGATAGGTTTTACCCATTTTGCATTTCTTCCAGTTTTGATGTTTGATCATACATGATCAGTGCATCAATGATTTCATCAAGTTTTCCGGCCAAAATTTGATCCAATTTTTGGATAGTCAACCCGATGCGGTGATCGGTCACGCGATTTTGTGGAAAGTTATACGTACGGATCCGTTCGGAACGGTCTCCTGTTCCTACTGCCGATTTACGATTCGCATCGTATTCGCTTTGTGCTTCTTGCTGGATTTGATCATAGACTCTTGCCCGCAAGACTTTCATCGCTTTCTCACGGTTTTTCAACTGCGAGCGCTCATCCTGCATGGCAACGACGATCCCTGTTGGTAAGTGGGTCAAACGAACAGCTGATGCCGTTTTGTTGACGTGCTGTCCACCGGCACCTGAAGCATGATAGATATCTGTTCGGATATCTTTATCGGCCATTTCGATCTCGACTTCTTCCGCTTCTGGCATCACGACTACGGTAGCGGTAGAAGTGTGGATTCGTCCTTGCGATTCAGTCGATGGCACCCGTTGGACACGATGTGCGCCACTTTCATATTTCAATTTTGAATAAACATTCTCACCGCTGATCATCATGATGACTTCTTTATAACCACCGATGCCGGTAACATTGGCATCCATCACTTCGACTTTCCAGCCTTGTGTTTCCGCATATTTCTGATACATATTGAAGAGATCGCCGGCAAATAGGGCCGCTTCATCACCACCGGCAGCTCCACGGATTTCCATAATGATGTTTTTGTCGTCATTCGGGTCTTTTGGCAATAATAAAATTTTGATGCGTTCTTCAAGTACATCTTTTTCTTTTTTCAAATCAGACAGCTCTTCTTTGGCCATTTCGGCCATATCAGCATCTAGGTTTTCTCCCAGCAGTTCTTCTGTGTCTTTGATGCCTTCAACGACTTCTTTGTAACGGCGATAGACTTCTACCGTCTCCCGCGTGTTGGCTTCTTCTTTAGACAGCTGCATGAAGCGTTTCGTATCTGAAATAACGGCTGGGTCGCTAAGCAGCTCGCCTAATTCTTCATAACGGTCTTCAATCGCTTGTAACTGATCGTACATGTTTTATTCTCCTTCTTTTTTGATTCCAGGGTGAAAATAATGTTTGCGACAAACAGGGTAATAGGCTTCATTTCCGCCAATTTGAACTTGGTCGCCTTCATAGACTGGTTTGCCGTCAATGTAATGTAGGTTCATGGTCGCCTTTTTATGACAGAACCAGCAGATCGTTTTCATCTCTTCAATTTTATCTGCATAAAGAAGCAAATATTTAGAGCCTTCGAATAGTTCGTTGCGAAAATCATTTTTTAAACCAAATGCCATCACAGGAATGCCTAATTCGTCTACGATCTTAGTAAACGCCAAGACGTGATGTTTTTTCAAAAACTGTGCTTCATCAATCAAAATACAATAAGGTTGATAGCCCAGATCTTTTACTAAATGATACAAATCGGTCTCATCGAAAATCGGAATGGCGTCACGTTCTAAACCAATCCGACTGGATACAGTTCCCACTCCGCTACGGGTATCGATGCCGCTAGTCATGATCACGACCGGCTTGTCTTGTTCTTCATAATTATGTGCAACTTTTAAAATCTCGATTGTTTTGCCGCTATTCATCGCGCCATATTTAAAAAAAAGTTGTGCCATCTTGCCCATCCTTCCTCTTACTCCTTTGGTATTATACTTGAAAACAAGGAATTTTTACAGGTTTAAATTCAGAAGCCTGCAGGAGGCGTAATTAACAAAAAGCAGTCTGCCGATGATTGGCGTTACTGGCTTTCTTTTTGGGTCACTTCTTTCAAAATAGCCAATACTTGTTCGTACTCGGGATTTATCTGTCCCTGATAGTCGGTGGCAATCAGTTCAAAGCCTAGTTGTTGATACAGGTTGATTGCAGCATGGCTCCATGTTTGCGTATGAAGATAAATAGCCGTCGTTGCTGCTCCGGGTGCTGTTTGTTTCTGAAAAGTTTCCAAAACTTTGGTGACAAGCCCCCGCGCGATTCCTTGTCTCTGCGCACTGGGTACGACTGCTACCCAGTGAACCAGAGAAACCATGCTGCCGTCGTCTTTTTTCTTCCACCAAGCCGTCGCTGTGCCTACCTTTGTTCCTGCTGGATTTACTGCAAAAAACATCCGTTGCGGCAATTGAGATGCATAGGGTAGAAACTCCTTTTCAAAATATGCACGCGTCTCAGCTTCTGTATCAAATTCTCCCACTGCTGTCTCGATCCGTGCCCACTCACTCTCATCACCAGATTGATAAGGTTGAATGACGTAGTGATTTGAATCAGGAACCGGTATTACTTTATCCTCAGCCGTACGTTTCATCCAAATTTCGGCATAGGGAATTGATTTGTCTAACATAGAGATACCTCCCTTTAGTTTTTTGGAATGACAGACAGTTTGTTTCAAAGCTATTCTTGAAATTGCTTCAAATCCCCCAAGATCATCGCAACAATTTCGGATATTGTCTGTGTCTCTGTAATCAACTGCTCTTTTGCGAGGACTGATTTTTTACATAGATCATTGTTGTTGGACGCTATGCCTTTTTCCCCAAAGAGAAGGTCTTTTTCCAGCCACCATTTTTGCAGCGATGCTTCAGAAAAAAATGCTCGCTGTGGCCTTGAACGGTGCCTCTCAAGGGTTGTTTGAAAAGGAATATCAAAATAATAAATGAGACACTTTTCAAATGATTCCAGTAAAAACAGCAAGAAATCATGATATTTCTCACGGGCAAAAATCCCTTCAACAATAATGAAAGAAACCTTTCCTTGTGCGTATAAAAGAGCCTCAACCATTAGGCCTACAGCAGGATTATTAGCCGTATCCTTCACGTGAAAAATTTCTCGGCGAAATACATCCTGTGAGATCAACACCGCTTCTGCCCCTAATTGTTGATGCAGCGCTTTTGCCACTGTCGTTTTTCCGCTACCAGAATTTCCTCGCAATAAAATGAGTATTGTGTCCACAGCGAACCTCACTTCCTTTGGCAATTTCTTGTAAGCATATCGCTTGTCTTTCTCTATAAGAAGCATACCATAAAACCAAAGGAGGAATCACAATGAAAGATACTGCAATTTTTGCCGGTGGCTGCTTCTGGTGTATGGTCAAACCCTTCGATTCTTTGCCAGGAATTCTCTCGGTAGTCTCAGGCTTCACCGGTGGACATGTCCCTCATCCTACCTATCAAGAAGTAACAACTGGAACCACTGGACATACAGAAGCGGTTGAAATCACTTTTGATCCAGAACAAATAACGTATGAAGAACTCGTGGCTATCTATTGGCAACAAACGGATCCCACAGATGCATTTGGTCAATTCGCAGACCGCGGGGATTCTTACCGTCCAGTCATTTATTACAATAGTGAAGAACAGCGAAAAATCGCAGAAGCTTCCAAAGCCGCACTGCAGGCAAGTGGCCGCTTTGACCGTCCGATCGTAACGAAGATCGAACCTGCAGAACCTTTCTACCCAGCAGAAGACTATCATCAAGATTTTTATAAGAAAAATGCGGCGCATTACAACGCTTATCGTGAAGGTTCCGGACGCGCTGGCTTTATTCGCCAAAACTGGGCATAAACTTTTTTCAGAAAACCAATTCAGATCTTTTGCTTCACTATGGCAACCGCGGAAGAACAGAATTTTATCAATTGATTCCACAGATGGAGGACCCTCCTAGAGCGTCTCTCATTTGTTGGGGTCTTTTTTGCGTCCATGCTCTTCATGCCTGCCCTTCATAAAAGGACACTTTTGACTAGTCGATTTTCCAGATAAATTGACAACAAGCGCTATTCCATCTCTGAGCCCTCCAATTGTCCCCAAGAACTGACTGCAGTTTCTTGTCTTTGTCCCTCCTAATTCTCTCAAAGAACAATTGACAGCAAGCGCTATTCCGCGTTACACTAATTAGAAAATTCCGACGACTGCCAAGGAGTGTTGTGTTATGTTAGCCAATGAAGTTCGACCTGGACCAAACCGGTATATTACTGGGGAATCTGTGCTTTTGGATTTACCGGAATACCTCAATGAATTTAATGCTGTTTCTGTCATTACTGGAGAGCGTTCCTTTGACGTTTTTCAAGCTTATTATCCCCACCCGTTTGATTATCCCGTTTATCGCTATGACGGTTCCTCTAGCTATGAGAATGCGCAGGAGCTAGCAGATAAAATTAAGCATGCGGATGCAATCTTAGCGATTGGAGGCGGTCGTGTTGCAGATACCGCAAAAATCACCGCTGAACGATTGGGCGCAGAGCTGATCGTTATCCCTACATTGGTCTCCAACTGCGCGCCTTTCACACCGGTAATCGTTGCCTATTATCCAGACCATACGATCTGCAAAATCGATTATGCCAAAAAAGGCGCCTACATGACGATTGTCGACACTCGGTTCTTACTGGCAACACCAGTGGATTATTTCATCGCTGGCATTGCAGACACACTAGCAAAGTATTACGAGATGGAAGCGATTGTACGCACAATGGCAGAAGATGATAAAACTGCCCTCGTTCGTCTTGGTTTTCAAAGTGCAAAACTGATCAAGGAGCTTTTGATTGCTGATGCGATCCAAGCCGTCAGTGATTTAGAAGCCGGTCGCTTAACGCCTGCTTTTGCGCGAATTACAGATGCCATTATCGCTTTAGCAGGAGAAGTTGGCGGATTCGCTGTCGAATTCGGACGGACTTCTGGGGCCCACGCATTACATGATGGATTATCTTATTTGAGTGAAACCCATAGCGTTCTACACGGCAACAAAGTCGCCTACTGCATCTGGGTACAGCTTGCCTACACCAATGATTTTGCTGTGATTGAAGAACTGCGCCCCTTCTACGAAGCACTGCACTTACCGATGAAATTAAAAGACTTGCATGTCACTCGATTAGACCGGGACTATTTTGCACCTGTCTTGACCTACGCTGTAAAAGAAGAAGAAACCTTTATCTTGATTGACCCGATGATCACTCCGGAAAAAGTCTTTCGTGCCATTGAAGCTGTAGAAGCATTATAAAACATTCCTCTAAAACATCCGGTATTTTCCTGATTTTGTAGTTACCCCCAAAAGTTAGACCAAAAATCTAACTTTCGGGGGTCGCTTCATTTTGTTGGGAAATATCGGAGGTTTTATTCGTCAGTATCCGTATAGGAATCATTTACTTCTTTTTATACTTTTTCTCTCAGGATTGACAGAATCGTGACACCGGGAACAGCCTTTTCTTTGATGAGACTGGCGACCAGTTGAAAGCATCCTTTGGGTGACTGTCTCTAGTTTCCGTTTTCTGAGAATTTTGACATCTCGCTTTCTTTTTAAACTGCGGCGTTCTTTGGTATACTGTGGGTAATTTATTTAGTGAGGAGACCAGTTATGAATTTCACGCGCTTTGCTCGTTTGACACAACGTAGAAGTAAATTTTTTATTGCACAGAATGTGTCTTCGATCCAAGTGATCGTTTTTTACTATATTCTGATGACGATCATTTCCTTAGGCTTATTTTATCTGCCTTTTTTTCGTGAGCCTCACTCCCACGCTTCGTTCATCGATATGTTCTTTATGGCTGTCAGTACCGTCAGTGTGACCGGATTGACGACGTTTCCCATCGATGATGTCTTTAATGACCGTGGTGTGATCCTGCTTGAAGTTCTTTTTCAAGTCGGAGGTTTGGGGATCATGATGATCTCAACCTTTTTTGCCATCGTTTCCCGGAGAAAAATCTCCTTAAAGCAGCGACAGCTGATCATGACGGATATGAATCAGCCCAAACTAAGTGGGATCGTGCGAATGATTCGCATCACATTTACGATCATCCTGCTCTGCCAAGTCATTTCCGGTGCTATTTTTTCTATTTATTTTTATTTTAACGGCTATTATGACACGTGGAGTGGTGCCCTTTTTTATGGCTTTTACCAAGCTGTTTCAGCAGTCACCAACTCTGGATTTGATGTGACAGGCAATTCGATCCTGCCCTTTGCCCACGATTATTTCTTTTTGATCTGTATCATGTTTTTGATTTTTATCGGTGGAATTGGCTTTCCCGTCATTATGGATTTCCGGGAATGGGTCCTCTTCAAGCTGAAAAAAAATCGGCGACAACTGCCTTTTCGTTTTTCATTGTTTACAAAAATTGCGATGTTGGCATTTGTGATTTTGTTCATCGGTGGAACGATTGCGATCTTTTTCCTGGAAAAAGACCATCTATTCAAAGATTATGGCTTTACCAGCACTTGGATCAACAGTATGTTTTATTCTATGACTACCCGTAATGCGGGTTTGCAGATCCATGATCTAGGAAATTTCCAGACCACGACATTGATCGTTTTTTCCCTCCTAATGTTTATCGGTTGTAGTCCTAGTTCAGTTGGTGGTGGAATACGAACGACAACCATCGCCATCATCGGACTATATCTTTATGCCTTCTTAAAGAGTGAAGACAATATCAACATCTTTGGACGCCGGATCGATGAAGATGATGTCCGTAAGTCGGTGGTCGTCTTCATGTTGTCCTTGGGAATGTGCTTTTTCTGCGTACTTTTCTTGACGGCTACAGAGGACATCCCTTTGATTGCCATCATTGTGGAGGTCGCTTCTGCATTTGGGACCACCGGTCTGTCCTTAGGAATCACTGATGATCTCTCCAGCGTAGGTAAGTTAGTGATTGCCCTATTGATGTTCATTGGACGTGTCGGTATGCTTTACACATTGTTGTTGTTTGTACCAAAAGAAACCCGAGATTTGGGCTATGAGTACCCGACAGAAAAGATCATTATCGGTTAAAAGCTAGCAGATTTGCGTGATTGAGGAATTTGCGGGAGCAATCCTAGAGAAACGATCCTTGTTCCTCACTGAAGCGGCGGAGACATTTTGTTTGTAACGAATGTCTCTGCCTTTTTGGTACAATAAACGGAACTCTTTGCAGAAACTTAAAGAAATCGAAAAGCCGTTTAACCTTTTTTAGAACATATGGTATGATAAATTGAATTTAAACTAAAAAGACAATCATCTCGTTTGGAGGTTCAACTATGGGGTTAAGAAGTCAGCTGGCTGTCACAGTCGGTAAGACCTCTCAGTGGGTATTAAAAAACTTTTTTAAAGGCGGATCCAGTCTACCTGGGAAAATAGCATTAAAAATTGATCCGCATATTTTAGATCATTTAGCAAAAGATTACCAAGTTGTCGTTATCACTGGTACGAATGGAAAAACCTTGACCACTGCATTGACGGTGAATATTTTGCGGCAAGAATTTGATGATGTGCTGACAAATCCAACAGGTGCCAATATGGTCCAAGGAATCGTGTCTACCTTCTTATCTGCCAAATCGAAGGGCGGCAAAAAGTTTGCAGTACTAGAGATCGATGAAGCTAGTCTCAGCAAAGTAACGAAGTATATCAAACCCGAGCTATTTGTCTTCACAAATATTTTTCGTGATCAGATGGATCGTTATGGTGAAATCTATACAACCTATAAAATGATCGTTGAAGGGGCAGCCAATTCACCTACCGCAACCATTTTGTGCAATGGTGATTCTCCGTTATTCAATTCTGTCACAACAGTTAATCCGAGAAAATACTATGGTTTTGACCACTTGCCTGACCAAGAGCAAATGGCGCATTACAATACAGATGGCGTCCTTTGTCCGAAATGCCACCATATCTTACATTACCAAATGATCACTTACGCAAATCTAGGTAAATACTATTGTCCAAATTGCGACTTCAAACGTCCGGAACTAGACTATAAATTGACGGATATCACAGCCATGGACAATACTTCTGCTGATTTTGTCATCGACGGCAATTCTTATGGTATCGAAGTTGGTGGGATGTACAATGTCTATAACGCATTGGCAGCAACTGCTGTAGCGGAATATTATCAAGTAGCACCTGAAAAAATCAGAGCTGGATTGGCCTATGATGAAAAAGTTTTTGGCCGTCAAGAAATTATTTCTATCGATGGCAAAGAATGCACACTGGTGTTAGTCAAAAATCCGGTAGGACTGAATCAAGTCATCGATATGATCGGTCTGTCTCCTTATCCATTTTCTCTTGTCAGTCTCTTGAATGCCAATTATGCGGACGGTATTGATGTTAGCTGGATCTGGGACGGCAACCACGAAGCTTTCGCTGAAATGGCGATCCCACAAGTCATTGCCGGCGGAGACCGCCATCAAGACATGGCGTTGCGCTTAAAAGTAGCTGGGATCCCTGAAGAAAAGATCACCGAAACAAAAGACCTTGATGAAGTCATTAAAGATATCGCTGATCTACCAACTGAAAAAGTTTATATTCTGGCAACTTATACAGCTGTCTTGCAATTACGCAAAAAATTGGCAGAAAAAGGCTATATCAAAGGAGGGATGGATCGTGGCTAACTATCGCTTGAATGTTGCTCATCTTTACGGAAATTTATTGAACACTTACGGAGACAATGGCAATTTGCTGATGTTACGTTATGTAGCCGAAAAAATGGGTGTAGAATTCATTTCGGAAGTCGTCAGCATCCACGAACCCTTTGATCCGCAGAAGTATGACTTAGTCTTCTTTGGCGGCGGACAGGACTTTGAACAGCTGATCGTTTCTGAAGATATCCAAACAAAAAAAGAAGCATTGACGGAATACATCGAAAACGATGGAGTCATGCTGGCCATCTGTGGCGGCTATCAGTTGTTAGGTCATTACTACATGGGAGCTAACGGAGAGAAGATCAAAGGAATTAGTGCTTTGGATCACTACACATTAAGTCAAGAAAACAACCGCTTCATCGGTGATATCGTGATCCACAATGAAGAATTCGATGAGACCTATTACGGTTTTGAGAATCATAATGGCCGAACATTCCTCGGCAAAGGAGAAAAACCACTAGGGAAAGTCATTGAAGGCCAAGGAAACAATGGCGAAGATCAAACAGAAGGCGTAGTCTACCGCAATGTTTTTGGGTCCTATTTCCATGGACCATTACTTGCTCGCAATGAACATTTAGCCGAACGCTTGATTCGTACTGCTCTAAAAAATCGCTATGGTTCGATTGACATTTGATCAAAAAAAGGATGAAATCAGAAATTCATTTCTGGTTTCATCCTTTTTTGTTGATTGGCTACTCCGGAATCTCTAGTTGATTCAAGCGATGGTCAGCAAATAATCGGAGCCGGCTTCTCTATTCTTGGTTATTCAAAAACAACTCGGACACCAAAATGATCACTAACGATTGGCAACCGTTGGCCATCAAAAACCACTTCGTATTCGACTGGCTGTTCATTTTGTGAGGCAAAGACATAATCGATCCGTAGCGCCTCACGGTTGTCTTGCCAGCCATCGATTGCTTTTACCACAGAAGCTTCACCAATCGTCTTTGCTGCAGTAAGAAAACTATCCTGCACCTGCAATGAACTGTCCTTCACCAATTGATAGCCTAGGCTGTCGGCATCATTATTGAAATCCCCTAAAAGCAATAAGGATGCTGCACGCTCAGCTAAAAAAGCTTCCGTCTGCTGCCACTCATAAGCAAATTTACCTTCCTGCCACCAAGAAAAATGGCAGCTTAACACCTGAACCATTTTGCCGTCTACTTCTGTAAGACCGCTAAGGTTTTTGCGGGTGGTGTGATCCCAGACATCGCTAGTTTCAGAAGCCAAATACTCTTTGGCAATGATCGGGTTTTTGGATAGCAAGGCATTCCCCTCATGATAGATATCATAGCCTACATGACTGTAAGTCCATGACCAATAATAATCATGGTCCAAAATCTGTAGTTCTTCTACTAGACGTAATGCAAAATTGTCTTCTTTAATTTCAAGGATTGCATCCGTTGGACAATACAGTCCATCTGGAACGATCGTTTCAGCGGCAATCGATTGGTTGACTTCTTGCAACGCAATCAAATCATATTCCCCCGCGGCGATTTCTTGTGCGATCACTTTTAATTTTTCTTCTTGATTGTCTTCTAACCAGCTATGGGTATTCAACGTCAAAACCTTCATGAATAACGCTCCTCTGCGTTTGATTGTCTTCTTTCAAAATGTAGCTAAAAGAAAGGTACTGTGCCATAAGTATAAACCAGACGAAACTATCCGCAAGGGCTGAGTTGGCTGTGTTTCTCGTAACATTGCAACGAGGACCTACCAGACTGCAGGAACACACTTACTTTCGGATATTCGGTTTGGTAAAACACTGATGACACAGCACCTAGTCATTTTATTATAGTTTGACGATTCCAACAACTACTGTTGCTTTTTGCTGACCGGATTGAGTCAATTCAAAGGAATCGATTTGATCGGTATTCGTCATTGCTACAACGATTGTCGTATCCTTACCTGCTTCTTTGACAGCTGCAAGATCCATTTCAGCCAATTGATCACCTTTAGCAACTTTTTGTCCTTCAGTGACAGCAACCGTAAATGGAGCCCCTTGAAGTGCCACCGTATCTAAGCCCATATGAACCAACACTTCGACCCCTTCATCTGACAGCAAGCCAATCGCATGTTTCGTAGGAAAAACACTGGTCACTTTCCCGGAAATCGGTGAATACACCTGCGTGTTATCGGGAATCACACCAAAGCCATCCCCCATCATTTTCTCTGCAAAGACTGGGTCGTTGACAGCCGTGATTGGAATCACTTGTCCATCGGCCACAGAAGCAACCTCAACCGTTATCCCTTTACTTTCATGTTTCTTAGCGCTAACAACTTCTTCTACTATAACTGCTTCAGGAATTGCTGCACCGGAATCTAAAAGATCTTGAATATCTGATTTAAGGACATCGGCTTTAGGACCATATACCGCCTGGACCCCGTTATCTTTTACAATCAGTCCTAACGCACCGGCGCCTTTCCAAGATTTTTCATCTCCTACTGAGCTAGGATCTTTGACGGAGACCCGTAGTCGCGTCATACAAGCGTCCACATCACTGATGTTTTCGCGTCCCCCTAACAGTTGAATAATCTTAACAACTTGTGAGTTTGGATCTAACGTTCCATCGGAAGCTGTTGTTCCTACGGTATCCTCAGCGCCGTCTACTTCATAGTTGCCATTGCGCCCTGGTGTTGCAAAGTTGAATTTTTTGATTAAGA
This sequence comes from Enterococcus sp., assembly GCF_022711995.1. GTDB lineage: Bacteria > Bacillota > Bacilli > Lactobacillales > Enterococcaceae > Enterococcus_D. The sequence goes on along the minus strand of NZ_JALAHI010000084.1, from coordinate 47,869 downwards.
AGTTAGCTAAGAAATACATACCGACTCCAAACGCAATCGTTACTAACACAAAATTGATCAAGTCCTGACCCAGACCGGCATTGATCGCCATGGGTGTACGAGTCAACAGCTCGATATTCCCGAAGGAATGGACCCGCAAATGTACGATATCTGCCATAGCAAATGCTGCCCCTTGAACGACGGCATACACGATATATAACGGCACAGCCGCAAACATAAACATGAATTCCAACGGTTCTGTTACACCTGTCAAGAAGACTGCAACGGCTGCAGATAAATACATTGACGTATATTTATGACGCTTATCAGCGTCAACATTGCGGTACATAGCATAAGAAAGTCCCATTAAAATACCAGAAGAACCAATCATTTGTCCGACTTTGAAACGTGCCGGCACAAAATTTTCCATTAAGAATTGATATTGTGACGTATCCCCTGCATTTCGCATATTTACTAAGTCTGTTGCCCAAGCCAGCCACAAAGGATCTTGACCGAAAACTTGAGTTCCTGCTTGTGCACCGGATAAGATCGTGTAGGTGCCGCCCAATTCGGTATAGTTGATTGGAATGGTCAACATATGATGCAAGCCAAAAGGCAATAGTAATCGTTCCAATGTTCCAAATAAAAATGGCGCTAAAATCGGTGCACTTTCCTGTGATTGTGCGATCCATAAACCAAAATTATTGATTCCTGCTTGAATGTAAGGCCAAACAATCGCCAAAACGATTGAAACAACTACCGAGCGAGCAATAACTACAAATGGAACGAAGCGCTTTCCATTAAAAAATGAGAGTGCGTCGGGAAGTTTCCGAAAGTTATAGTATTTATTATAAGCAGTCGCACCGACGAATCCGGCGATGATCCCTACAAAGACACCCATGTTCAATGCTGGGGCTTCTAAGACACTCGTAAAGAAGCCGTCCACCATGATTTTCGTACCGAACAATGTATGAGTAAACGCGCCTTTTTCTGTCAGCATGGCACTTGTCACACCGAAAATCGAACCTGTGATCCGATTGATCAAAACAAAGGCGATCCCAGCAGCAAATGCCCCGCCTGCTCGTTCTTTCGCCCAACTTCCACCAATAGCTAATGCAAATAATAAATGCAGATTTCCAATAATTGCCCAACCAATATTTTCGATCACACCACCGGTCGTTGCTAAAAAGGCCCAATCGGCATTGATCATGGGGATCGTCTTCCCAATACTAATCATCAGTCCTGCGGCAGGCATAACAGCTACTACAACCATTAAGGCTTTTCCGAATTTCTGCCAAAATTCAAAGCTGAATAATTTCTTCATTCTTTTCTTCCTCCTCCACCGTTTTACGCAATCGGTTTCTTAATAACCACATTGTAGCGGAGATTGAAAATTTTGTAAACCGAGAAATTTCAATTTATAATCTCCGCAGTCACTAATTTATAAAAATGCGCAAAAACAGCCCACTGTCACCCTTTCACCTAAAAAAGCAGAGAAAGCAATGATTTACGCTTGACTAACGCAATCGTTTGCATTTATTATAGACTTATCAAAAAGATTTTGGAGGAGAAACCTATGAAAAAAATCCAGCGTTTATTCGATATCGATCCTTGGAAAATCGCTACTACCACCTTAGATAAAGAAAATCGTCGACTGCAAGAGTCGCTTACAAGTATTGGCAATGGTTACATGGGGATGCGGGGAAACTTTGAAGAACAATACAGTGGTGATCATCATCTAGGTACCTATCTGGCTGGTGTCTGGTACCCAGACAAGACTCGCGTTGGCTGGTGGAAAAATGGTTATCCGGATTATTTTGGAAAAGTGATCAATGCAGTCAACTTCATTGCTATGGATCTATTCATCAATAATCAAGCGGTTGACCTTGCAAAAGTCAGTCCAAGTGATTTTTATATGGAATTAGATATGCAAACGGGAATTTTACGGCGGACATTTACGGTGACCTTAGCTGGCGCCACGGTTAAATTTACTTTTGAACGCTTTTTAAGCATCGTTAAGCGAGAACTCGCAGTGATTACGATGAATGCCGAGATTCTTGAAGGATCAGCAGAAATCAAGGTTCTTTCGAAGTTGGACAACAATGTCCGTAATGAAGACAGCAATTATGAAGAACGTTTCTGGGAAGAATTAGACCATGGCAGCACGGACAGCTATCGTTATCTGACGACCCGCACAGTCGAAAACAACTTTGACATCGAGCAATTTACGGTCACTGCTGCGATGCGGCATAGTCAAGAACCTGAAACTACCGAAACTAGTCAATTAGCCATTTCAGATGCCTTTACCTTCACAGGGGAAGCAGGAGCTGTCTTCCACTTGCAAAAAGAAGTGATCATTGTCACCAGTCGCGATGTCACTCCTCACGACCAAGTGACAAAAGTCGCAGAGCTTTTCCAAATATACCGTGCACCTTATGAAGAGTTACGGCAAGAACAAGTCGATGCGTGGAAAGACCGCTGGGCATTAGCTGATGTTATCATTGAAGGCGATGCTGCTGCACAACAAGGAATTCGTTTCAATTTATTCCAACTTTTCTCGACCTACTATGGCGAAGATGAGCGTTTAAATATCGGACCAAAAGGTTTTACTGGTGAAAAATACGGTGGCGCTACTTATTGGGATACCGAAGCCTATGCGGTCCCGCTTTATCTAGCATTGGCAAAACCTGAAATCACTCGTAATTTGTTGAAATATCGTCACAATCAATTGCCGCAAGCACATATCAATGCGCAAAAACAAGGCTTGGCTGGCGCACTGTATCCTATGGTGACATTTACAGGAATCGAGTGCCACAATGAATGGGAAATCACTTTTGAAGAGATTCATCGAAATGGTGCCATTGCTTATGCCATCTATAACTATACGAATTACACTGGCGATACGAGTTATCTGAAAAAAGAAGGATTGGAAGTATTGACGGGCATCGCTCGTTTCTGGGCAGATCGTGTCCACTACTCCAAACACCAGCAAAAATATATGATCCATGGCGTGACAGGACCCAATGAATATGAAAATAATGTCAACAACAACTGGTATACCAATAAAATTGCGACATGGGTCCTCGATTATACCTTGCAAAGCTATAAAAAATATGCAGCAGAAGCAATTGTGAAGATCTCAGAAACAGAACAAGCCCGGTGGCAGGATATCATTGACAAGATGTACTTCCCAGAGGATAAAGACCTCGGTATTTTCGTTCAGCACGATACCTTCTTGGACAAAGATTTGATGCCGGTCACTGAGTTGGATCCGGAATATTTGCCATTGAATCAGAACTGGTCATGGGATCATATCTTGCGCTCATGTTTCATCAAACAAGCAGATGTCTTACAGGGAATCTATTTCTTTGGGGATCAGTTTACAGAAGAGGAAAAACGGAACAACTTCAACTTCTATGAGCCAATGACCGTTCATGAATCTTCCCTATCTCCGAGTATTCATGCCATCTTAGCAGCTGAGCTAGGAATGGAGGAAAAAGCCTTGGAAATGTACGAACGAACGGCTCGTCTAGATTTGGACAACTACAATAATGATACAGATGATGGGTTGCATATCACTTCCATGACTGGCAGCTGGTTGGCGATCGTTCAAGGGTTTGCCCAAATGAAGACCGATCATGCCCATCTAGGTTTTGCACCATTTCTACCGAAGACTTGGAACAGTTACGCATTCCATATCAATTACCGAGGACGCTTATTGTTCATTTCTGTCAAAGAAGACACGGTCACATTGAAAAAAATCAGTGGCGAACCACTGACAGTTCAACTTTATGGCAAAAATCACTTGTTGGAAGAAGAAGTCTCAGTCGCTATCGCTTAAGTGGCCCTCTGGAACAGAGAAAGAAGAAATGCCTGCATTTCTTCTTTCTCTTCTTTCCATCTACCAAAATAAGACCACTTTATGATACTATAAGCTAAAAAAGGAGGGAAAACAGTGAGCGTAACTGTCAAAGATGTTGCCAAAAAAGCCGGCGTGGCTACTTCAACTGTTTCTCGGGTGGTAAACAATCATCCTAGTATCTCTGAAGAAACAAAGAAGAAAGTCCGTAAAATCATGGCTGAAATGGGCTATGTACCCAATCTAGCTGCTCGAAATCTAGGCAAACAGATTTCAAGTGCGATTGGCGTTATCCTACCACCTTTGGACTCGAAGGAACGGCTAGGAAACCCTTTTTATTTAGAAACCATCGAAGCCATCAACGAAGAAGCTCGCCACCACCAAATGACGGTTGCGGTTGCCTCTGCCCGTGATTTTGAGACCTTATTGAAAAACGTGGAACGGATGCACCTTCAAAAACAAGTGGATGGCTTTATCTTAGTCTATTCCGATGAAAAAGATCCGATCATTGATTATTTGGTGCGCAAGAAAGTTCCTTTCACATTGATTGGCCATCCTTACAGCAATGAAGAAAACATTGTGTTTGTAGATAACGACAACCAAATGCTGGGAAAACAAGCCACAGAATACCTGATTTCCCAAGGTCATTCTAAAATATTGTTCGCTACCAATACGACCCACGAAAATTTGTATTTTGAACGCTTCTTTGGTTATCAAAAAGCGATGATGTTAGCCAATCTCCCTTTTTACCCTGCATTGACATTTGAAAAGGCTGAAGACTATGTCAATTTTGAGACCATGATCAAAGAAACAAAGGCGACAGCAATCGTAGTGATCGATGATCTTTTTGCTGTTCGTATCATCCAACTTGCCACGATGTTTGGCTACAAAGTTCCGGATGATCTATCTGTGATCAGCTTCAATAACTCGATTTTTGCTACATTGACTCATCCTTATTTGACAAGCATTGATATCAATGTCTTGTCACTTGGAAAAATCGCTACAGAAAGCTTGATGGCGCAACTCAATCATGAAGGATCCAACGCCGTTCAGCTTGTAGTGCCCCATAAATTGATCAAACGCGAAACGGTCTTGAACCTGAATGATTTAGCTTAAGGCTGCTTAAAGAGTTAACAGCGTTATTGTTCTGGCAGCAAATACCGCTATGATGGTCTCAGGCAACCGTCCTTTCATGAAACGACGGTTGCCCTCACCGGCATTGGCTGCCGAAAGAGATTTTCATTGGGAAAACTCGTTTGTTCCGTCTGCATCAATGGTTCAAAAAAAAATAGCAGTTAGAAAGTCCGCAAGAAACGGACTTTCTAACTGCTTATTTGTAATCTTTGCTTTCTAACCGAAACAATGGACTCATCGGTGTATTTTCATGGATACGTTTAACTGCCTCTCCCATTAACTCTGCACAAGAAAGATAAGACAAACGCTCTGGGTGTCGTTCTTCAGCAGTCCAGCAAGAATCTGTGACACAAATGTTTTCGATAACAGATTGATCAAGAATCTCTTTGGCTGGTGGTGACAATAAAGCATGAGAGACACAGGCGTAAATCTCACTAGCACCCGCTTCTTTTAACAAATCTGCCGCCTTGGACAATGTTTTGCCTGTATTCAAAATGTCATCTACTAAGATACATTTTTTGCCAGCGACATCTCCGATCACATAGCCTCCCTCTGCCTCATCTTGATCAACGATGGCAATGGCCGTGTCTAGGTATTCGGCTAAGCTGCGGGTCCGCTGAACACCGCTATTTTTGGGCGAGACAACGACATATTCGTCTCCGATCATTTTTTTCTCGCGATAATGATGCGCGAAAAGCGGAATCGTGAATAAATTGTCGACAGGAATATCAAAGAAACCTTGAACCTGTACAGCATGTAAATCCAATGTCAAGATTCGTGTTGCGCCAGCTTCCACTAACATATTGGCAATCAATTTTGCCGTGATCGGTTCATGAGGATTGGCCGTTCGGTCTTGTCTTGCATACGCATAGTATGGCAAAACGATGTTGATGGTTTTCGCACTTGCACGTTTCATGGCATCGATCATGATCAGCAATTCAAGATAGTGATCATTAACGGGTTCGTTGGTTGATTGAATGATAAAAATATGATCGCCACGAACACTTTCCTCAATATTGATCGCGATCTCTCCATCACTAAATTGTGTTACTTTTGACTTTCCTAACTCTGTACCGAAAACTTTTGCAATTTTCTCGGCTAACGGTTTGTTGCCGTTCAAACTGAAAATTTTCAATGAACTATCTTTATAACTTTCGCCCATGTTTTCCTCCAAGTGAAGTGAATTGTTTCTTTTATTCTAGCACATTATAGGAGCTTTTTTCATTAAATTAATTTAAGGCAATGAGATGGTCCCATTGATCCAGCTGGCTGGGATCACTTTATTGTAGTTTCCCCAATTGTCATGCACTTTTAAATACCGGCCAGCTTCTGTTTCCAAATAAGCGTAGGCAACGACCCAATGATTGCCATAGGTACTACCTAGAGGCTTCAACAAACCAACAATCACTGGTTTTCCTTGATCGATCCGTTTGCAAGCTCGGTGCCAACCACCGACAACAGTAGCCCGTCCCCGATAAGGTTGATCAAAATGAGTAAAAAAGCGGGAGAGTCCATGCGCCACCTGCCAAGCAATCGTTGGCAATCCATTGGGTTGGATCAAAAGTCGCAGCATCTCTGCCAATGCCCCCGGCTGCAGCTGATTTTTTCTTCTCACCGTTTTAGGGATGATCTGCTCATCGATATAATCTTGATAATAAGCCAGAAACACGGTTGCCGCATAGGTTCCGCACAAATAGCCGGAAGGTGTCACCCAACCTTTGTAACGTCGGAAGCGTTCCTCTGGTATACCTTGCCAGTTGTCTGCCTTCTCAATTCCTTCCATCACCCATTCCTCCTCATCATACTATACTCTAATAGTACCACGGAGATCCGTTAGTTCCGACAATAAGAAACGATTCGGTTAAGAAAAAAATAAACTTTTTTTGCGTACTTGAAAATTTTGTTCCATAATAGGAGAAAGCATGAAAAGGAGCGAAGCATATGACAACTTTATTAAAAGATGATTTTTACGATTATGTGAATGGCGATTGGTTGGAATCAGCGGTGATCCCTGCAGATAAACCAGCAACTGGTGGTTTTCAAGATTTGGTAGACGGGATCGAGCAATTAATGATGGCTGAATTTAAGAATATGGCCGCAGATCCTTTAGCAACACCTAAAGGAAAAATGAAAGATGCAGTTGCTTTTTATCGCTTAGCCAGCGATTTTACTACTCGTGATGAAAGCGCTGGTCAAGAAGTATTGCCGATTTTGGCAAAAATCGAAGCTCTTGCGTCTTATGACGAATTAAATGCACAGTTACCTGCATTCATCCTTGACGGCATCCAACTACCATTTGCCTTTGATATCGACTCCGATATGAAGAATGCCAAAATGAATACACTGTTGGCCTATCCGCCAGCAACGATCTTGCCGGATAAAACGTATTATACGGACCATCCGCAAGCAGAAGAGCTGCTGCAAGTTTTCTTTGACAATGCCGTTGCGCTCTTGAGAAAATTAGGAAAATCACAGTCCGAAGCAGAGTCATTGGTCGAACAAACCCTCGCTTTTGATAAATTGATCGCTCCTCATGTCCGCAGTGCGGAAGAAAATGCCGATTACAGCAAAAACTACAATCCGCAAAGCCTAGAAACCTTTGCACAACATTCAGCGCAGCTGGACTTCAAAAAGACACTAACTGCTTTATTAAAGGCCGAGCCAGAAGAGCTGATCGTAACTGAACCTGAGTACTTTGCAGCGTTTGACATCATTGTCTCTCCAACCCACTTTGACTTGTTGAAAAGCTGGATGATCGTGAATCAAAGTTTACGCTACACGGGGTACCTTAGTGAAGAACTACGGCAACTCGGCGGGGCCTACAATCGGCATCTTTCTGGCGTTGATGAAGCAATGCCGAAAGAAAAAGCCGCTTATTACCTGACGATCGGACAATTTAGTCAAGTCGTCGGTGCTTACTATGGCCGCAAGTATTTTGGTGAAAAAGCCAAAAACGATGTCAAGCATATGGTAGAAACCATGATTGGCGTCTATCAAGATCGTTTGACGAACAATACATGGCTCAGTGAACAAACCAAGCAAAAAGCCATCGTTAAATTAAATAAACTGGGGATCCATGTCGGTTACCCAGATAAAATCCCAGCTATCTATGATCAGCTGCAAACAGATCCTGATGCATCATTGTTACAAAATGCGCTGCGTTTTGGCCGTATTTTCCGAGAGGATCTTTTTAGCAAATGGCAAACACCCGTCGACCGTGATGAATGGGAAATGTCCGCAGCAACAGTCAATGCCTATTACCACCCTTTCAAAAATGTGATCGTCTTCCCTGCAGCGATTTTACAAGCACCTTTTTATAGTCTGTCTCAATCCGCAAGCGCCAATTACGGTGGGATCGGTGCCGTGATCGCTCATGAGATTTCTCATGCCTTCGATAATAATGGCGCCAAATTTGACGAATTTGGCAATCTGAACAATTGGTGGACAGCAGAGGATCTAGCTCATTTTGAGACATTGGCGCAAGAAATGATCAATGAATTCGATGGCTTGTCCTTTGCCGGCGGTACGGTCAATGGAACGCTAACTGTATCGGAAAATATTGCCGATGCTGGTGGTTTAAGCTGTGCACTAGAAGCAGCCGAAAAAGAAGCTGACGTATCACTAGAAGATTTCTTTATCAACTGGGCAAAAATCTGGCGCACAAAAGCGAAAGAACAATACCAACAATTGCTGTTGGCAGTTGATGTCCATGGTCCTGCAAAATTACGGGCCAACATCCAACTCCAAAATATTGACTCCTTTTTCACGACATTCGATATCAAACCTGGAGATGGTATGTACCGTGCCCCTGAAGACCGCGTGCGCATCTGGTAAAACACCGGTTGACTGATCCGCTCTTTGGCAGCGTGTACGAATGAAAACTGAGTGGTTCCACCTCTTTTAGCAAAAATGGGGCACTGATTAAAAGAGGTCTCTCAAGCAGAAATCCGACCCCTTCTTACAAAACCAGACAGAAACCGACCTCCCACAATTAGCAAAAGCCGCTAACTTTGGGAGGTCGGTCGTTTTATTTTTCCAGTGCTTTTTTGGCCATTTCGATTAGAGAGTCAAACTGGGAATGCTCTTTTACGACTTGGTCCGCATGTTGTCGATTGGTTCTATCCTTCATAAAATCAATGAATTGATTTTTGTCTTGAATCCCCAATTTTGTCATAAATGCTGCCATATTATCAAAATCTGTATACTTCTGCATAAATTCGTCATTCAAAATCGCGGCAACATCTAGTTCACCACTTTTATAGGACTGATACAATCCCGTTAATTCACTAAAACTAAACTGTTCTTTTAATTGATCCATAAATCCCATTTCAGTCATCTCCTTTTAGAGAATAGTCGCCCCTAGTGTTTGTTCAAAGTGACGCAGTGCCCAATCATGACCGATGGGGTCGAAACTTGCGACAGCATCTCTGAAAACAAACAACCGATAGCCAAGGTTATAGGCATCCACGGCTGTATGCAGCACACAAATATCGGTACAGACACCGGTCAAATAAATATCGGTAATGCCTCGTTCCCGCAAGCGAATATCAAGGTCCGTTCCGCTGAATGCCGAGTAATGGCGCTTATCGATCCAATACACATTTTCTTGCGCTTGATGAGTATCATACAGTGAAGCTAACGTTCCATAAAGATTCCGGCCAGTTGACCCTGCCAGATTATGGGGCGGAAACAGTCGATTTTCCGGATGATAAGCGTCCGCTGCATCATGGCGATCAATTGCAAAGACGACAAAATCCTCTTGGTCGATGAAGCGTTGCGTTTGCGCTACTAAGGCTGTTTCAATCGCTTGCCCCGCCGCTCCCGTCGTCAACCGTCCATTGTCAGCAACAAAATCAACTGTATAATCAATTGAGAGCAGTGCTTTCATTTACGATCTCCTCCATTTTTGCTATTTCAGTCTTTTCACAAAAGCGAGTACCATTTCTGCTGAACGCTTGCCAGCTTCCACAATGAATTCATCAAAGGAAACCGTTGCGGCATGATCCGCTGTATCGCTGATGGCTCTTACAACAAGGAAAGGGATATTGAATTGCTTCGCTGTTTGAGCGATCGCAGCGCCTTCCATCTCGCAAGCCAATGCGTCTGGAAAATGTTCAAGGATCTCATGTACTTTTTGTCCGTCATTGATGAAGCTGTCTCCAGTCACGATCAAGCCATTTTTCACCTGGTGATTCGTTGCTTGTGCGGCTTTGGTCATTTCACTGATCAAGTAGCGACTGGCCTCGAAGTACAACGGCATCCCCCCTGGAAGCTGGCCATACGTATACCCAAATCCAGTGACATCAACATCGAAATAAGCCAGCTTTTCTGAGATCACAAGATCGCCGACAGCTAATCCAGCACCGATTCCCCCAGCAGATCCGGTATTGATCACCATATTGACGCCATACTGTTGAATCAGCAAACTTGTCGTCAGTGAAGCGGCAACTTTCCCAATTCCAGATCGAACAACGATCACTTCATGATTGCCGATACTGCCGGAAATAAATAAAGCTCCAGCTCGCTCCCAAGATAAGGGAGCCTCTAATGCTTCCCGCAACATCTTGATTTCTTCCTCCATTGCGCCGATAATACCAATTTTCATCCTGTAGCCTCCTGATGATCTCATACGTTACTTAATCAAAGATCCTTTTCTTTTTATGATAAACTAGTTTTAATCAAAGGAACAGTTTTTTATCAAACCCTTAAGGAGGTTTTTCAAGTCTGAAATTTTTAATCATATGGCCAACCATTATGATACACCCCCAAGAATTGCTCTAGCGGAAAAGCTTACTGCAGCAGTAAGACCTCAATTGAAAAATAGCCGCCAACAAACACTGATTGATTACGGTGGCGGAACAGGTCTTGTTAGTCTGCCGTTAGCCCCTTTAGTCCAGCAACTACAGATTTGGGATACCGCAGAAAGAATGCTGGCGATTGTTGAAGAGAAGATCACTCAGCAAGGGCTGACCAATGTTTCTGGTTCGCTTCATGATTTAACCAAGGAATCGATTCATGAAGAAGCAGATATAGTCCTATTGTCACTGGTCATGCTTCACATTCCTGATACACAGCACTTGCTACAACAACTGTATCAGTTGCTAAAACCCGGTGGACGTTTGCTGATCGTTGATTTTAATAAAAACCACTCCGTCTCACATCCTAAAGTACACAATGGATTTGAGCAGGATACGTTGCTTCAGCTAGCAGAAGCAGCAGGTTTTGATTCAGTGAGTTATGAAACGTTTTTTGAAGGCCCACAGTTGTTTATGAGGCAAGATGCCTCGCTTTTTCTCTATAGTGCTGCTAAGCCATCCCAGCCATAAAACAAAAGAACCAGCAGGCTGAGCGCTGATGCTCTGCGTGCTGGTTTTTGAGTAGATACATGCGCTGATCAACGGATTAAACCCGATTAATCGTGTTCCTTAAAGCAAAAAGATTGCTAATGCAACCACAATCAGCAGCAACGCCACCACCACGATCGCCTTGATCAAAAAGGTATTCAAGTTGCGGGACTTTTGATTTTCTTCTGTTCTGGTTTTAGTGATTGCTTTATTTTTTTTACGGACTTTCCGATAATGATTGTCGATTTGTTTTTCCTTTTGCTTCCACTCTTTGTTTGCTTGCTTAGCAACGATCTTTTGATTTCGCTCGGAAGCAGCCAGTTCTTCTTCACGACGTCGACGCAATTCGGAGCGGGTGATCAGTGGTTCTTTAGGCACGGCTGTTCCTCCGTTTCAATTCTAACAGTTCCCAAAACTGAATAGCAAAAATCGTTTTTGCATCACAGATCGTTCCCTCTGCAATGGCTGCTTTGGCTTCTTCCATTGTCAATTCATAGACTTCCAATACTTCATCCTCATCTTGAGGCAGCGGGTTCTCTACTTTTCTTAATTGTTTCGCGTGAAACAAATGCAAGACTTCATTGGCAAAACCTGGAGAAAGATACATTGAATTCACGTGTTCCATCTCCCCTGCTTGATAACCGGTCTCTTCCTCAAGCTCACGGGCTCCAGTCAATTCTGGCTGTGCACCTTCACCTGGATCGATCTTTCCTGCAGGAATCTCCAAGATCACTTTTTCTAAAGGCTTACGAAACTGGCGGACAAAGACCATTTTGTCTTCTTCTGTAATAGCGATCACGGCAACACCCCCTGGATGAAAAACCAATTCACGCTTACTAGTCCCTCCATTAGGTAATGCAACATCATCGACAACGACATCAATAATCTTTCCGTGAAAAATTTCTTTTCTTGAAATTGTTTTTTCTTCAAAATCTTTATAGGTTAACATTTTTCCACCTGACCTTTATCTAACGTCTTTTCTACAAAATACTTTAGCATAGTTTCGCCAAAATATCTTCTTAAGAAAGAACAAGAAAGATTATGATTTTACTAAATATCAGAAAATCCACCCCAAGTCTGATATTTTTCTACTAAGTAACATGCTAAAATAAGGATGTCGAACAATCCCCATATTACTTGTCCAAAGAATTTTAGGAGGAGGAAAAATGAAAAAAACTATTTGGCTGATCGTTTCTGCGATCGCTGTCATCTCTCTTTTGGCCTTTATCAGTTCCACAGGCACTGATTTATTTACTGTCTTGTTGCTGATCGTTGGCGCGGCTTTGGTGTTCATCGGGTTAAAAGGGCGCAAAGTAGAAGCAAACCCCAATGTATTACCTACGCTGACAAAAGAAAAAGAAGCACATTACTTGAAAAGCGGGATGTCTCCAAGTGAAATCGAACTGTTTCGCGAAACAATGAATCAAACCAAACAACAGATCGAACGTTTGCAACAAAACATCAACCGCAACAATAAATTGAAAGCAATCGATTTGCGGCACGATGCATTGCGCGCATCGAAAGCACTCTTCAAAGAATTGGTCAAAGAACCGACGAAATTACATTCGGCGAGTCATTTTCTTTACACCCACTTGCCGAACATGGTGGATCTGACAGATAAGTTTATTGAAATCAATGAGCATGAGATCAAAAGCCGTGAAACCTATGAAAAAATTGAAGAAAGTACCCAAATCATTGAGCAAATGGCCTCATTGATCGCTAAAGACTATCAACAGTTTGTGGCTGATGATTTAGATGATCTTGATATTGAGTTATCCATTGCCAAACAAAGCATAAAACGAGATAATGAATAGGGATGGATGCCTTTGTTCGACCTTCGAATGAAGCGATCCAATGAAAAAATCTAGCCCAGGCTAGATTTTTTTCGAAACAAGACTTAGGAGGAGTTAGAATGACGGATACACCAAATCAAGTTAAACCTGTAAATGATACGCTTGATGATTTATTGAACAATCCATTTGCAACCCCTGTAGACACATTGACAACAACCCAACAAGCAGAGATCCATGCATTGCAAGAACAGCAAAAAGCCCCTCGCTTGATTGATAAACTACCGCCTGAGCGGCAAGCACAAGCGCAAGAGTTAGCGAATAAGATTGATCCAACCGATCAACAGGCCGTCATCACTTATGGTGCAGCGGCTCAAACCAAGTTGGGAGAATTCTCGCAATCGATGCTAAATCATGTTCAAGCAGCTGATATCGGCCCGGTGGGTGATTCATTGACAGAGTTGATGTATCGTTTACAAGAAGCCAATCCGGATGAATTACGCGCAGGCGAAGGCAATCTTTTCAAACGAATGTTTGGGAAAGTGAAACAATCGATCTTTGAGATCACCGCAAAATACCAAAAAATCGGTGCCCAAATCGATAAAATCGCTGTCAAATTGGACAAAGAAAAAGATGGTCTGTTAAAAGACAATTTGATGTTGGAACAACTTTATCAAAAAAACAAAGATTACTTTGATGCATTGAATATCTATATCGCTGCCGGTGAATTAAAAATGCAAGAACTACAAACGACCATTATTCCTGAAGCAATGAAAAAAGCCGAAGAAACAAATGATCAGATGGATGTTCAAATTGCCAATGACTACACGCAGTTTCTGGATCGTTTAGATAAACGGACCCACGACTTGCGCTTGGCCCGTCAGATCACGATCCAACAAGCACCACAGATCCGTTTGATCCAAAACACCAACCAAGCATTGGCAGAAAAGATTCAAGCATCTGTCAATACAGCAATTCCTTTATGGAAAAACCAAGTCGTTATCGCGCTGACTTTATTGCGTCAAAAAGATGCGGTTACGGCACAACGCCAAGTTTCGGAAACAACCAATGATCTCTTACGTAAGAATTCTGAAATGCTGAAGGTCTCTGCGATCGAAACAGCGAAAGAAAACGAACGAGGAATCGTTGATATCGAAACACTGCAAAAAACGCAAAACGATCTTGTCGAAACGATCCAGGAAACATTGCGTATCCAAAAAGAAGGCAAAGAAAAACGGCGAGCGGCCGAAGTGGAATTGGGTCACTTGGAAGAAGACCTAAAAGATCGCTTATTAGACTTGACGGGAAACAAATAATTTTAGACGACTGACGTATTGTTAGACTACCATTGGGAAAACTTCCCAGTGGTAGTTTTTTGTCTTGCTGTTTTTCCTGAAGCAAATCATAAAAAAAGAGCGCTAGCAAATGCTAACCCTCCTGTTTTTCATTTAAGGCACTGTTACGGTACCCATAGATAAAGTAAATCAGTAATCCGATAACAATCGTAATTCCAAAAACGATCCAAGTTGCTTTCTGCAACCGCGTCATCAAGAATAAGCAACTAGCGACAGATAGCAGTGGCAACAAAGGGACAAGGGGTACCTTGAATTCCCCTTTTTGGGGCATGCCCATCATCTTACGTAATTTGATAATGCCTAATGACATTAAGATCAAGTAAGACAACGCCACGATATTTGTTAATTCTGCTAAAATATTCAGTGGAAAAGCTGCGGCAAAAAAGAAGGCCACGATGCCCGCTATATAGGTCGCTTTCTTAGGTGTCTTTTGTTTCAGATCGATTTCCTGAAGGGCTTTTGGTAATAAGCCATCCTTGCTGATTGCATAAAGCAGACGCGCCAACGAATACATCATAGAGATCGTCACTGTCAGCAAAGTTAGGATCGCTCCTACGGAAATCACGGAGCCAATCACCCCATGACCAATATAACGCATAGCAAAAGCTACAGGATCACTGACATCCAATGCGGTAAAGGGAACAATGCCAGTCAAAATCAGCGTGACCACGATGTATAACAAGGTGGCAATCGCAATGGATCCGATAATGCCTCGTGGTACATCTTTTTGCGGATTTTCTACTTCTTCTGCCGCCATCGCCACCGCGTCAAACCCTAAAAAGGCAAAGAAGACCAGTGCCGTACCATTAAAGACCCCTGAAAACCCAAAAGGCATAAAAGGCTGCCAGTTGCTTGGCTTCACAAAAAATACACCAAAAAAGATAAAAAGTGCAATGATCCCAAACTTGACCCAAACCATGGCATTGTTTAAGCGCAAAGCTTTTTTGGCTTCTTGACTTACCCAAATCGTCACGAAAATGATTACGAGTCCTGCGATCAAATCAATATAAGTTCCTTGACTAGGATTATAACCAGCCGTCAGCGCTTTGGGTAACTGCACACCGATACTTGTCAAAAAACCCTGGACATATCCGGACCAACCGGAAGCTACCGAGGCAACAGCCAGCATAAATTCGCACAGTAAAAACCAACCAGCCAACCATGCTATAAACTCGCCAAATACGACATAGATATAGGAATAGGCGCCGCCTAATACGGGAATGCGAGAAGCAAATTCCGCAAAAGAGAGACCGGATAAGATAACGACGAAGGCTGCCAGGACAAACGATAGGATCAGCGCTGGTCCAGCATATACTGCAGAAGCAGTACCGGTCACAACAAAAATCCCTGTGCCGATGATGGCTCCGATCCCCAACATGATTAAATCTTTTAACTTCAGATCTTTGTTCAAATGGCTTACTGGATTGGCTTCAATTGTTTTTTTACGAAATAAATCCATAGTTCCTCCTAAATTTCACTACTTTTTGCTAATTATGTAGCTTTCATATACCCTAGAAGGATACCACCAAAAATAACAAACAAGCAACCAAAAACCACATATCTGAATTCTTTTTTAGTTTTCTTCTCACCTAGTAAAAAGATTCCGCCGAGTGTCGAGATGATGATCCCCATTTGCGAAAGTGAAAAGCCGACTGCTAAACCAATCTGTTGTACCGTCAACAGCATACTGATATTTCCCGTTTCCCACAGTAATCCTGAAACGGTATTTTTCAAAACGCTTGCATCTAGCTTTGTTTTACCAAAAGCAAAAAAGCTCGCTCCTAGAAGCATCCCAGCACTTTGAGGCAGTACAAAAGCAATGGGATCGATCCCTGCCCAAGTAATAATGACCATATAGGCACCAAAGCCGATCGTTGAATAAATCAATGCCCGAAATCCTTTTGTAAAATCCAACATCTTATTTTCGGTCTCTGGAGCTTTGTTGCTATCTTTGCGGGCCGTCAAGTATGCTCCTGAAATCAGCAAGATCAATGAAGCGATCCCCAAAACATAATCTCTCACTTGCGTCCATTCTCCGAAAAATAAAGCGCCGATGATCGTACTTAAAATCAACTGCATCCCAGTTGACATGGGTAATCCTACCGAAACACCCATATATTGCATACCATGAAATTGACCGTTTTGCCCTACGGCCCAACAAATTCCTGCTAACAGCCCAATCAACAAGATCCAGCCATCGATTGCCGGTTTTGTCACAAGGAAGACCACCACTGAAAAGACAAACGCACCTAGTGTCATTCCCAGTGTCTGCTGGTTCGCATCCCCCTTCATTTTCCCGCTGACTAATCCGATACTTCCCCAAGTAAACATCGGGATCAAAGCAATAATTATACTCATTCCATCCATCCTTATCTGCTCAATTTATACACAAATGATAGTGTATCAGTAAAAAGGTTGCAAAAAAAGAATAAAATCGAATTTTTCCTTAAAAAATCATTTAACGATTTTCTGACACTTAGCGAGTTTCTTGATAGTAGCTTAGCAGAGGGAAGTAAAGGGTGACGATCGTTCCTTTTTTCACCACCGAAGAGATCGTTAGCTCAATTCCTAACTCTTTGGCTAGATTTTTAGCCAAATAAAGACCTAGACCTGTTGAATGCATATCGGTCTTGCGACCATTTTCACCAGTAAATCCTTTGTCAAAGACTCTGCGCAAATCTTCTGGGGGAATGCCGATACCGGAATCCTCCACCATCAGACGTGTTCCCTGTCCATCCCTTTGAATATGGATGAGAATCTGACCATTTTGTGGGGTATACTTCAACGCATTACTAAGAATTTGGCGAAAAATAAAACTTAACCATTTGCCATCGGTCAATACTTGTTGGTCTTCTCCTTCGATCGCATAACGAATATTTTTTTGAATAAACACATTGGCTTGACTGCGTATAACTGGCTGAATCGTGGCTTTCAATGACACTTCTTGGACCAGATAATCTTTCGAAAAACTATCCAAACGAGCCACATACAGTACTTGTTCTACATACTCATTGATCCGATTGATTTCGTTTTCCAGTAAAATAAACTTTTCATCAGGAATATCAAATTCGATCGAATTTAATAAAAGACGAGTGGCCGCCAAAGGCACCTTGATCTCGTGGACCCAAGAATCAATGTACTCTTTTTGTTCTTCTTGGTTGCTGACCACTTGTTGCATCAAGTCTTGGTGTTCACGCAACATCTGATTGATATACCGTTGAACCAATTCTTCCTCAGATGAGCGCGCCCCTTGAATGTAGTTTTGCAAAAGACTGTCTGATTCATGGAATATCAGTTTTTGCCAAAAGCGGCGCTTGATGATATAGGAAATACCTAGAAACACCAATAAAACGACCAATTCCAGCAAAAGCAAGTAACCGACAGTTCCCCAGTCGATGGGAAAGTTAGGTGTCAGCCACATCACTAGCACCATCAGTATGAAAAATACTGCCCAGCCAATCAGAAACAACCAGCGATCTTTTAAAAAATCAAAAAATGACAATGGCTTTTTCATGGTACGATATACCCTTGCCCTACTTTAGTTTCAATGTAATTCATCATCCCTGCTTGTTCGATTTTTCGACGCAAGCGATTGATATTGACCGTCAATGTATTGTCATCAACAAAGCGCTCATCGTCCCAGAGGGCCCGCAGCAATTTTTCCCGACTAAGAATCTTTCCATGATTTTTCATCAAGATATACAGCAATCGGTACTCATTTTTGCTTAAATCGATCACTTCGTCATTGATCTGCATGCTACTGTTATCAATATTCAATGTCAGTCCATTGTGAACCAGCGTTTCACTGCTACTTTCAACATAATTGTACGAACGGCGCAGCAGTGCATTGATTTTTGCAATCAAGACATCGATCTCAAATGGCTTCGTCACGAAATCATCTGCCCCCATGTTCATTGCCATAATCATATCCATGTTCGTATTGCGGCTTGAAATAAAAATAATCGGCACTTTGGATGTCTCTCTGATTTTCTGACACCAGTAATAGCCGTCAAAGACCGGCAAATTGATATCCATTAAAACCAGTTGGGGGGCTTGCTCTTCAAAGTCGTCAAAAACTTGGTGAAAATCCGTTGTCCCAAATGTTTCAAATTGCCATTTTTCAAGTTCTTCGATGATCAGTTGGCGAATAACTGCTTCATCTTCTACTACCATGATTTTTGCCATCGGAATGTTTCCCTCCATTTCTTTTCTTTACTTTAACAAATATCTAAATCGAAAGCGAATGATAATCACAGCTTTATAAAAAGCAAAAAAACTCTCGAATCAGTCAGATCAATCTTTCTTTCATCTGACCTTTCAAGAGTCTTTTGCCTATTCAATTATCGTTGCAGCTTCCAATAACAATTTTCCTACAAATAAAAGGATCCCATCTACAAACAAGACACTCATATTGACACCCAGTAACATAGACAACCGTTCAACTACATCGATGTGCGGCCGTTTTTTCATGTATGCTATCAGAAAAAGATTCACACCATAAGTGACCACCATGATCACTAACATAATAAATACCAACATTAACCCTTCATTCTCTATTCATTATTTTTTAAAAAACTGTTTGATTGCTGATTGATCAATTGCTTCAAAAGGTAATAAGAAGTCACTGATCTTGCTGACGATCGCTGGCAAATGGCCTGCCTCATCATTTTCGATCTGCAAGACCAACAATGGTTCATGCAAACTCAGACGCAGTAAAAACCACCCTTCTCCGTAAGGGGCCGAAAACTGTATCCGGACACCTTCTTCATTTTCATGGTCAATCTGCCAACCAGCTGGAAGTTCTTGCGCCAGCGACGCGATGACCTGCTCCCCAGTACTTCGATAATCCGAAGCGTGAATTTTAAAACGCAACTCTTGCGTTTCAGCTGGCTGTTTCAAGGTAGCGATCAAGTCTTCTAAACTGATGTTTTGCCTGCGAAGTGCAGGTAACAACATTAAGATTTTCGCAATCACATAGGCGCCATCAT
Source organism: Enterococcus sp. (assembly GCF_022711995.1). Taxonomy (GTDB): domain Bacteria; phylum Bacillota; class Bacilli; order Lactobacillales; family Enterococcaceae; genus Enterococcus_D. The sequence goes on along the minus strand of NZ_JALAHI010000084.1, from coordinate 28,420 downwards.
CTAAAAAATAATTCTCTTTAAATGCCGCATGACCACTAGTTTCAATCGCTAGCTGAGCATCGATCCCAGCTTCATTAAGGGCGATCGCTTTGTTGATCACATTGCGATACCCTGAAATATAACGTACTTGATGACCACCCAACGATTCAATAAATGTCTTTAAATGATTGGAGGTCGGTGAATTTGTCACAATACTCGTTTCAGGATGCTCTGAAAGGATGATCTTACTGAGAACAGCAATCATATTGTTGCGATTTAACGGCTGACCGCTTTTAGTCACAACAGCAGATCGGTCAACATCCGTATCAAAAATAATGCCCAAATCTGCTTGCTCGCGTAAAACGGCTTCCGTAATACTTGCCATGGCCTCTTTATTATCCGGATTAGGAATGTGGTTTGGAAAGTGACCATCTGGTTCCAGAAACTGCGAGCCATTCGTATCTGCTCCAAGCGGTCGCAATACTTTATCTGCAAAAAAACCGCCTGCGCCATTTCCAGCATCCACAATGATCTTCATGCCAGCCAATGGCTGCTCTTCTTCCGTCTGCATCCCACGACGGATTTTTACGACCATGTCTTCTGCATAGGGGGTCAGCAAATCTCGCTGTTGGTACGTCCCGGGCTGATCTGCCAGATGCGCTTCAGGATGACTCAAGATAAAGGTGATATCTTCTTTTTCTGCTCCGCCTGCTTTGCTGAAAATTTTGATTCCGTTAAAGTAATAAGGCAAATGGCTCGCTGTTAACATCACTCCGGCATCACAATCAAAATCAGCAAACTGGGTACTCATAAATAATGCCGGTGTCGTAGCCAGACCACAATCGATAACCGTGACGCCTTCTGCTTGCAATTGCGTCATCAGCGCCTGTTGCAGTGCTTCACCACTCAAACGACTATCTCGACCAACAGCAACTTTTAACGGTGCCGCATAGTGCTGCAGCAACCACGTCCGCAACCCTGAAGCAATTTCTCTCACTGCATCTTCTGTTAACTCTGCTGTAAATTCTGCTGTCGAAAGGGCAACACCCCGGATATCTGAACCATTTTGCAACTTCATTCGCTCCATTTTCTCCACTCCTTTTTTGTAACCGGAAACAATTCCATTATATCAAAGGTAGCTCAAAAAGAAACGTCTTTTTAGTATTTTTTACTTTTAAACCGATAGCCTCATAAATTCGCCTATATTCAAAAAAGATGGCTACAGATTTCTCACCAGAAAGAATGGATTTATTCTTTGAAAGGAATCCCTTCCAATTGTAATAATTGTCGTTTGACAGCTAATCCTCCCCGATACCCCGTCAAACGACCATTTTTTCCCAAGACACGATGACAAGGAACAATGATCATCATCGGGTTGCGGCCAACGGCATTGGCAACCGCTCGAACAGCAGTCGGTCGTTGGACTCTCGCAGCTAATTCACTATAACTGACAGTCGTTCCATAAGGGACCTCCGTTAAAGCCTGCCACACCGTTTGCTGGAATGGGGTACCGATAAAATCAAAAGGAAACGAAAACGCGACTGGCTCCCCGTTGAAATAGGCGGTCAATGGCTGCGCATAAATCTCTGGAGTCTGAGATGATTCGCGAATCTCTGCAAATGGAAAAAAAAGTGCTAGCTCCGCATGTTCTGTTAAACGACCAAAATAAGCCACACCTTTATCCGTATAGCCTAACTCATACATTTCTTCCTTCAGTTGGATCTTTGAAACCGTTAAGTGCATGCTGTTTCCTCCCATCCTCTAGAACCTAACAGCAGTAGGCTTTTTCTTTAGTATAGCACAGCGGCAAGAAAAAAAACGAAGACCGTTAAATCTGGTCTTCGTTTCCTCGGAAAAAATCAGTCTAACTCAATTTTCCCTGTATACAGTTGGTAATAAGTTCCCTTCTCTGCCAATAGCGTATCATGAGTCCCTCGTTCAATGATTCTCCCATGATCCATCACCATGATCACATCGGAATTCTGAATCGTTGAAAGACGGTGAGCAATCACAAAAACCGTTCGTCCTTGCATGAGCCGATCCATCCCTGATTGGACGATCCGCTCTGTTCGTGTATCGATACTAGACGTGGCTTCATCTAAGATCATGACTGGCGGATCAGCGATGGCTGCTCTGGCAATTGCCAGCAATTGCCGCTGACCTTGCGACAGGCCTTCGCCATCTCCCGTGATCACGGTATCGTACTTCTCAGGTAAATGATTGATAAACATATCTGCATTTGCTAATTTTGCTGCTGCCTCAACTTCTTCATCATTGGCATCCAGTTTACCAAAGCGAATATTTTCGCGAATCGTTCCGGTAAATAAATGTGTATCCTGTAAAACGATCCCTAGTGAGCGGCGGAGAGATTCCAGCTGGATTTTTTGGATATTGATCCCATCGTAGCGGATCTTTCCTTCTTGAATGTTGTAAAACCGATTGATCAAATTAGTGATAGTCGTTTTACCCGCTCCGGTAGCTCCTACAAAAGCCACTTTCTGTCCTGGTTCGGCAAAAAGATTGATGTCGTGTAAAACCATTTGATGATCCGCATAGCCAAAATCAACTGCTTCAAAACGGACATCGCCTGTCAATTCCGTATAGGTGACCGTACCATCTTCATGAGGATGTTTCCAAGCCCAAAGCCCTGTGCGATTTTTTGTTTCCACCAAATGGCCGGCTTCCCATTTCGCATTGACTAGCGTGACATACCCTGTATCAATCTCTGGGGTCTCATCCAACAAATGAAAAATACGTTCTGCTCCTGCCAGAGCCATGATCACAAAGTTGATTTGTTGTGAGATCTGGCTGATTGGTCCATTCAGCGAACGACTAAGCTGTAAGAAAGAAGCGATCATTCCGACAGTCAATCCCGAAACACCGTTGATGGCAAAGAGACCGCCAATGATGGCAATCAATACATATTGAACATTTAGTAAGTTCATCATGATCGGCATCAATGTGTTGGCATTGACATTGGCTTTTGTCGCACTGGATTGCAACTGGTCATTTAACGCATCAAATTCTTTCATGACCACCTGCTCGTGATTAAAGATCTTAACCACCTTTTGTCCATGCATCATTTCTTCAATATAGCCATTGACTGCCCCCAAATCCCGTTGTTGAGCGCCGAAGAAGCGGCCACTTTTACGAGAGATGATTCGAATGACATTTAGCATCAAAATCACGGAGAACAGGACAAAGCAAGTCAGTGGAATACTGATGGAAAACATGGCAATGAATACCGAACAAAATGTCACGGCAGCCATCATCAGATTGGGGATACTTTGCGAGATCATCTGACGCAATGTGTCCGTATCATTTGTAAAGTGACTCATCATATCCCCATCAGAGTGCCCATCAAAATAACCAATTGGCAATTTTTGCATATGCTTGAACATCTGATCTCGAATTTTCTTTTGCGTCCCTTCACTGATTTTGACCATCATAAAGTTATAGGTCAATCCTGCAATGATTCCCACCAGATAAATGACGGCCATCTGAATGATGGCTGTCAGCAAGCCGCTAAAGTTAGGATTTGGTTTCCCTAACAGCGGCGTGATGTGATCATCAATCACTACTTGCAAAAAAAGCGAGCCGCGGACATTGGCAAACGCACTGAGCAAAATCATGACCACTACGATGATCAATTGCAATTTGTAATCGCCAAACATGGTCGCCAACAATCGCTTCAACGTGCGCTGGGGATTTGCTGCTTGTCTATTCTTCACCTTCACCAAATCCTTTCTGCTGCGAATCGTAAACTTCACGATAAATCGCATTGTTAGCCAACAACTCTTCATGCGTTCCAATCCCATTGATTTTGCCATCATCCATCACAATGATGCGATCGGCATCTTCAATAGAATTGATTCTTTGAGAAATAATGATCGTTGTTGTTCCGGGAATCTCTTGTTTTAATCCTGCCCGAATGCTGCGATCCGTCTTTGTATCTACTGCACTGGTAGAATCATCAAGAATCAGAATCTTCGGCCGTTTCAACAACGCCCGTGCAATCGTTAAGCGCTGTTTTTGTCCACCGGAGACATTATTTCCTCCTTGAGAGATCATGGTGTCATATTTATCGGGAAATTCTTGGATAAACGGATCCGCTTGGGCAATTTTTGCCACCCGCTGGATTTCTTCATCCGTCGCTTCTTCATTTCCCCAGCGAAGATTCTCATTGATCGTGCCGCTAAAGAGGACATTGTTCTGCAAAACCATACTGACTTGGTCCCTTAAAGCGACCAAATCATAGGACCGCACATCTTCCCCGCCAACAAGGACACGGCCCTCGATCACATCGTACAAGCGCGGAATCAATTGCACCAACGTTGATTTTGCACTTCCGGTTCCGCCGATGATGCCAATCACCTCGCCAGATTCAATCCGTAAATTAACATTTTCCAATGCCAATTTTGTTTGGTCGTTGGCATAACTGAAACACGCATTTTCAAAAACGATCGAACCATCTTTGACTTCCGTCAATGGCGTCTCTGGATTTTTTAAGTCACTTTCTTCATCCAACACTTCTACGACCCGCTGGGCTGAAGTCCGAGCAATCAAAATCTGCACAAAAGCCATTGACATCATCATCAAGCTCATTAAGATCTGCATCGTATAGTTGAACATACTGACCAGTTCACCAGTTGTCAGACTGCTTTGTTCAACGATCAATTTGGCTCCAAACCATGACAACAGTAACATACAGCTATAAATTGAAAATTGCATCAGTGGCATATTGAAAGAAACGATCCGTTGTGCCAGTGTAAAGTTACGGTAGACATCGTTTGATACTTCATCAAAAAGTTCCTCTTGCTGCTCTTCTCTCACATAGGATTTGACGACGCGAATGCCTTGCAGATTTTCTTGGACCACATTGTTCAGTCGGTCATAGATACGAAACACTTTTAAGAAAAGCGGATGAGCAAAGCGAATCACTAAAGCCAATCCAATCGCCAAAATGGGTAAGACGACTAAGTAGATCAGCATCAACTCGGGACTGATGGTACTAACCATGATCAGTGAAAAAACTAAAATCAAAGGACTGCGAACCAAGATTCGGATAATCATCTGATAGGCATTTTGCACATTGGTCACATCGGTGGTCATTCTTGTGATCAAACTAGAAGAAGAAAACCGATCGATGTTGGAAAATGAAAAATCTTGGATCTTGCTAAACAGGTTGTGCCGAAGATTCCGGGCAAAGCCAGCAGAAGCAATCGCTGCGGTTCGTCCGCCTAAAGTCCCCAGCAATAGTGCCAACAATGAGCACAAAAAAAGCAGACCGCCATAGCGTAAAATGACGCCTGCGTGTCCCTTTTCAATCCCTTGGTCGATCATCATTGCCATGATCAGCGGCATGATGACATCTAGTGCCACTTCGCCAGCAACATAGACCGGCGTCAATAGGCTGGCTTTTTTATAATCGCCAACACTTGCTAGTAATTTCTTGATCATTTTTTTCGTCCCTTCTCTAGATAAAATACCGATTATCAGCTGGTAGTTAAATCAACTTTACCTTATCAATCCAAGGTTTTCAAGCACTCTTTCTTGAAAAAACAGAATTTTTTGACTATACAGAGTCCTGATGTAGCCCTTAAAATCTTCCCTAAAAAAGCTAAAAAAACTACCTAAATGAATGCTGATTCTTCTGCTTCGATCTGAAGGGATCGACAAACAGGGAACACATTCATTTAGGTAATTTACTAACTCATTGCTAGGTTTTAGTAGGCGTTACTGGAAGATCACTGGGAACCTCATTCACTAGCTGAACTGTCCGTTCCTGCAGGCGTCTCTGTCGAATCTGCCTCCGGACTGTCAGTAGATGGCGTTACAGGACTGCCTTGCAAGTTTCCACGACTGATTCCAATCGTGATCGATAGTTCCATAGGAATAAATTCACCATAACGGCTCATCTCAACCACGGTTCCTTTAGGTTCTGCGGAATCCACATAGTACACATCGTAATAAACGTAAGCCCCTTTCGATTTATACTCATCAAAGAACAGTTTCGGCAGATCGCCTTCTGTTGCTTGATAGCGAATATCTTTCAAATAAGGTTGTCCTAGTGAATAAACCACTTTCACCGTCGGCAGTGTATCACTGTCACTATATTCTTTGCCAGCTTCTTCCGATTGGCTGATGAAATTGCCATAGCCAATCTGATCCGAGTAGACCGTCTTGACTTGGATCGGAATTTTCGACTCTAATTCTTGTGCTTGTTCGATCGTATATTGTGAAAAATCAGGAACAACTATCGCTTTCCCTTTAGAAACTTTGACAAGAAACTGATCCTTTTTAGCTAGCTTACTGCCTTTAACCGGCTCTTGGGAAACCACGACATCTGCCGCAACGGTATCAGAAAAAACAGCTTCTTCTTTGTATTTCAATTCATTTTTCTTCGCCCATTCCTGCGCTTCCCCTTTGGTTTTGCCTGTAAAGTCAGTGACTTCGATATTCTTTTCAAACACTTCTTTGTCTTTGGAATAATAGACGCTTAGACGATCTTTGCGTTTGTACGCATCAAGGTCTTGCTCTTTGTTTGCGGCTTCCTGTTTGATAAAGGCACCTGCTTCGATTTTGTCATTATACTGTTCGATCAATGAAACATTTTCAGCCTTTTGTTTCTCGATCCATTCTTTCGCCGTTTCAGCTGTCAGCGATGAAAAGTCCGGCAATTCAATGATTTCTTCCGGATCAGGACCCAAGCTTGCTTTGACCGTCAATGTCTTGCCTTTTTTGATTTTCTGATCTGCGGCAACACTTTGACTAACGATTTGGTTGGTCTCCACATCAAAGTCATAGACTTGATCTACTTTGATCGCCACGCCATTTTCCGTGCCCCATGTTCGGGCTTCCGATAAATCTTTCTTAGCAAAATCAGGAACCTTCACATGGGTCAATTGGTAATAGGTCACACTACTGATAGCAATCAGTGCAAGGATCACTCCGGCAATCAACAAGTATTTTTTTTGTTGCTGCTTGCGGTAGGTGGGATCAAACTCTGTTTCTTCTTTTCCAAATCGACTGACTGGCTGAGAAGAGGTCGCTTTCCGAGTTGCTCGCTTCATTTCAGGCGAAGGTTCTACGGTCTCCTCAGTGCTACTTTGATCCGCTGTAGCGGCTTCAGAAATTTCTGCTGCCGGCATTGTTTTTTCATCTGGATCAGAAGGTTTAGGTACGATCTCCTTCTTTTTCCCATCATAATTATCCGGACTGAAATTTGATAAAAAATCACTCATCTTTATTCAACACACCCTTACGCAAATAGAGCACTTCGTCAGCTTGTTGAGCAATTTCGTTTGCATGGGTCACAACGATCACACATTTGTTATGAACGTGCGCCAAGTCTTTGAAAATATCGATGATTTCCTGTTCCATTTCTTCATCTAAATTTCCGGTTGGTTCATCTGCCAAAATAATATCGACATTTGTTGCCAATGCACGAGCGATCGCCACCCGTTGCTGTTCCCCACCAGATAATTGATTGACCAAACGGTCTGCTTTTTCTTTCGTGATCCCAATATAATCCAATAAGTTGTAAGCAACTTCTCTTTGGTTATCGGGTAATTGATTGTCTGTGATGGACATCGGAACCAGCACATTTTCTACAGCTGACAGATAAGGAATCAGATTGTAGCTTTGAAAAATGATACTGATGTCGTCCCGACGATATTTTTCATGACCAATCTTTTGAATATCTTCACCATTAAAGAGAACTGCGCCGCTTTTTGGTGTGTCTAACGCGCTGATCAAGGAAAGAAATGTGGTTTTCCCTGACCCAGACTGGCCTAAAATCGCGTAGAATTTTCCTTTTTCAAACGCCACGGATGTTTCTTTCAAAATATAGCGCCGCTGGTCGCCATCTTGATAATAGTAATCTACTTCTTTTGTTTCCAACAAAGCCATTTTTTCTTCCTCCTACATCATGATTTTCTTTGGATTCAACCGCAAAATATATAATAGCGGCAAGATTGCGGACAATAAGACGGTACCTAATCCTAATAGCAAATAAGTGACGATGTAGCCTACGGAGAAGGTGACTTTATAAGCACTTTGAATATCCGAATAGCTGAGGGTAGACGACATCATTGCACTGGAATAATAAGTGTCTGTTTGCGATAGATTTGTCATCCAGTCACTTTGCATCAATGTGTTGGACACCGCGCCTCCTAACAGATTTCCGGTCACCAATGAACAAATGAGAGCAAGCAAGCTGACCAGTACCACTTCGATCACGATTTGACCAATCACTTTTCCTCTTCCTTCTCCCAAAGAGAGATAGATTCCAAGCTCTTGTTTGCGATCTCGCAAGAACAGAAGAACCACTAAAGAAATGATGAAGACAGTAGCAATAGCAGCAATGATCACGATATAACGAGAAATCGTTCCCAGACGGTTCATACCACCGGCAATCTGTTCGTATTGATCTGTCGAAGCCACTACCTGATAGTAATCAGGTAGTAATGGGTTCGCTTCTTGTTTGAAGGCTTCGACATCATCGGTAGAGTTCAGCACATACATTGCCTGATAATATTCTTGTTCACTCGTATCCGCTTCTGTGCCTCCCCACATTTTTTCGGTTTGCACTTTATTCAAATCTTTTACTAATTGATTGGTGGCATAGACCGTGTTTATTTGGTCAACCGCTTGCCAGATTTGGTTGGCCTTTTCTTCTTGGGATGCGTTGCTGTTGTCTGACTCCTTTTTGACCACACTGAAAATACCCGCGATTTTCACCGGATAATCCGCAGTTACCACTTGAGAAGTGCTTTGTTCCAGGTCATCTGCTTCTGTTGATTCATCTGCTTCTGTCCCTTCCCCAGAGTCATCTACACTCACATCGTTATACATCTCACTGCGCATATCCAAAACGACTTGGTCACCCACAGACAAATTATTTTTTTCAGCAACTTCCTTACTGATCAAAACGGATCCTGTTGCTTCAGACAAGTCTTTTTCACTGAAAATCTCGCCCTCGATCAGCTTGATATTCCCTTCTTCCATATCTAATGGTTGTAAGCGATTGCCGCCTTTCACACTGAAATAGTTGCCACCAGCCATGCCAAAGGATTCATCTTCCGGTGTGTAAGCTTTAAATTTTTTCGTCTCCAACCAGCCTATCATGGTATAGTCGTAGTATTTGACGTAATCTAATTTTCCTGCCTTGTCGTAGTCTTCCGTTGTCGGCGGTTTCGGATAATTGTCTTCAGAATACCTTTCCTCATCCGATTTTCCTTCATTGTCTTTTTCAAACTGTTCGTAGTCAAATTCTACTGTAGCGATGTTTCCCATCTTCTTTTTCGTTTCCCGTTCCACGTTCATCGTCGATTGTTGAACGGCTACCGCACCTGCGATCACATTTCCCAAAATAAAAATAACTAAAAATAAAATGAACGATTTCCCTTTCCTTCGAGTAACACTTTTTAATGCACGCTGCCAAAAATTCATTGTCATTTCCTCCAGTGACATTATTTTTTAACCATTATTTCACATTTGCGCTTTAAGGACAATCTAATTTAAGAAAAATCTTTTAGAAATCCCGTCAAAAAATAACTTTTTTTGCAAAGGTTACCATTGCGAAGGTCATCCTATTCAGCTCTTAAATAACTATTTCTAAACAATTAGAAATATCTTACATTTTCGTAAGATAGATTAAGAAATGTTTCATTTGGACCAAACAGACGGAACGTAAAAAAAGATGACTGCAAATTCGTAAATGAACTTGCGGTCATCTTTTTCGTTTCATTGGCACTGTTGGCGAAGCATCCTCTGCTTACTTACGTGGACCATTCTCTTTCGTATCGATCAAGATCGTCACCGGACCGTCATTGATCAAAGAAACTTGCATGTCTGCACCAAAACGACCAGTAGCCACTTCGATGCCAGCAGCTTGCAACCCAGCATTGAACGCTTCGTACAAGGGGATTGCCACGTCTGGGCGGGCGGCTTGAATAAAACTCGGTCGGTTTCCTTTTTTGGTTTCACCATACAATGTAAATTGGGAAACGCTCAAAATGGCGCCGTTGATAGCTGCGACGGATTGATTCATCTTTCCAGCTTCATCTTCAAATACCCGCAGATTGTAGATTTTGCGGATCAAATAATCCACATCTTCTTGGGTATCCTCATGGGTGATTCCCAAGAGAACCAAGAACCCTTTTTGAATGGCGCCTACAGTAGTACCATCGATTGCCACACTAGCTTGACTAACACGTTGAATGACTGCTCGCATAGCTGACTCACCCCTTCGTTCTTCTAACGCTATATACTTCTGGAATCTGTTTGATTTTATCTACGATCGATTTCAGATGGGTTAGATTTTGGATCGAGACGGTGATTCTGATTGTCGCCATCTTGTCTTTGTTGGTTTTCGCTTCGACACTGACCAAGCGTTTCGTCACTGCATTGACCGTTTGCAAAACATCATTCAATAATCCGGAACGATCATAGCCATAGATTTCTAAGTCAGCATCATACTCTTTGCCGCTGTTAGAAGTATCTTCCCATTCGACATCGATCAGTCGATTGGCGTTCTCTTTGCTTTGGACATTCGGACAGTCGCTGCGGTGAATCGAGATGCCGCGACCTTTCGTGATATAGCCGACGATCGCATCACCAGGAACTGGATTACAGCAGCGAGAGATCCGAATCAGTAAGTTGTCTACCCCTTCGATCACAATGCCGCCTTCGTGACGGACTTTCATTTTCTCCGGTTCCTTCTTCGCTGGCTGATTGATCATATCCTGTACTTGTTGTTTTTGTTTTTCGATCTGTTTTTCGCGGCGCTCTTCTTCCGTCAAACGATTCGCCAGCGTGGTCGGGCTTACTTCGCCAAAACCGACAGAAGCAAATAGATCATCTTCGGTTTGGTAATTGAACCGTTCACAAGCTTCCGCCATCTTGCTTTTTGTTAAAAATTCTTTTGGTACAAAGCCCATATCCAACAGTGTTTTGACTACTGCTTCATGTCCTTTGATAATATTCTCGTCACGATCTTGGGCTTTGAAAAAGCGTTTGATCTTGTTTTTCGCTTTACTGGTAGCAACAAGCTTGATCCAGTCTCGGCTTGGACCGAATGAATTTGGTGATGTCAAAATTTCAATGATGTCGCCATTTTTCAATTTGTAATCCAACTGGACCATCTTACCATTTACTTTTGCACCGGTGGTTTTATTCCCAATATCGGTATGAATACTGTAGGCAAAATCTAGCGGACTTGAACCTTGAGGTAATTCTGTGACATCGCCTTTCGGTGTGAACACGTATACTTTGTCACTAAAAATGTCCCCTTTGACACCTTCCATAAATTCAGAAGCATCATAGCTTTCATCTTGCAGTTCCAAAATTTCGCGGAACCAGCCAACTTGCTGGGTCATTTTGTCTGCTTTGACTTTCTCCGTCCGACCTTCTTTATACGCCCAGTGAGCCGCAACCCCAAACTCAGCGATCTCATGCATTTCGTGGGTCCGAATCTGGATTTCTACCGGATTGCCTTTGGGTCCGATTACGGTCGTATGCAATGACTGATACATATTTGCCTTGGGCATGGCAATGTAGTCCTTAAACCGACCCGGCATTGGTTTCCATTTTGTGTGGATCGTTCCCAAAACAGCATAGCAGTCTTTGATGGAATCAACGATCACCCGAATGGCCAAAAGATCATAGATTTCATTGAATTGCTTTTTCTGATCTTTCATTTTGCGGTAGATCGAATAAATATGTTTCGGCCGCCCATAGATTTCAGCAAAAATATCTAATTCTTCGGTAGCAAGCCGAATCTGTTCCACTGTTTCTGACACATAGGCTTCCCGTTCTTCTCGCTTGGTTTGCATCAGATGAACGATGCGATAATATTGTTGTGGGTTCAAATAACGCAGTGAAATGTCTTCTAGTTCCCACTTGATCCGGCTGATCCCCAAACGATGTGCCAATGGCGCATAGATCTCCATCGTTTCTTGGGCGATTCGCCGTTGTTTGTCTTCCCGCAGGTGCTTCAATGTACGCATATTATGTAAGCGGTCCGCTAATTTGACCATGATCACGCGCAAATCTTGAGCCATCGCGATCAGCATTTTGCGATGATTCTCTGCCAGTTGTTCTTCATGGGACTTGTATTTGATTTTCCCTAATTTTGTCACACCATCGACCAGCATCGCTACATCCGCACCAAAGACTTCTTTCAAGTCTGCTAGAGTCACTTCCGTATCTTCCACCACATCATGCAAAAAACCAGTGGCGACTGTATGAGGATCCATTTGCAGTTCCGCTAAAATCCCTGCTACTTGAATAGGATGGATGATGTAAGGCTCGCCGGACTTGCGAAACTGATCTTTGTGGGCTTCTGTCGCATAATCTAAAGCTTTTTGTACAAATGCGACATGTTCTTCGCTCATATAGTGGGCGACAAGCTTGATCACGCCAGGTCCAGATAATATCACTTCTTTTGCCATGAAACGCGCCTCCTTTTTCCTATTTTCAAAAAGCAAGACAGAAGCCGCTTCTAAAAAATCCCGCTATCCCAAACTCTCTGAGTAGCAGAACTCTTGAAGCAATGCGCTTCTGCCTGGCCATCTTCTTTTATGATTAGTGCCATTATACAAACTTTTCTGTTTTTTTTCAATTCTCCCTATCCTGCTCAAAGAAGACCGTACAAGGGTTATTCAGTCAAAAGGACTGTTGACTCCGTAAATGGCAAACCAATTTTGGCCGCCCCTGCCTGCAAAAGTGCTGCAAGGGGTTGCTGATCTCCCTCAGTACCTGCCACATTGACTTGGATTCTTAGTTGCGAACCGCCATCTAACGCAAAAATCGACACATCATGCAAAGCCTCTGAAACAGATAGCGTCTGACCAAGAGTAATACTCGGCCAGTTCCATGCTTTCAGATGTTGGGCTACTTGAATCTTTGCCAATTCATTCATAAATGCAGTATTGATCGCCCAGCGAATCTCCCCGCCTGACAGGGCTAGCGAGCGGCTCGTCTCCATGAATTCTTCCAAATCAGCGACTTGCTCTTCTTCCGCCAAGAGGGTCGCTGGCAACCAGACTTCCAGAAAATCAGCCCCATCCATAAAAGAACGTCCAATCTCAAAAGCCTTTTTCGCGATTGTCCCTTGTGCCAAAGGAAAGTCGACGACACAGCCGACTTGGATCTCAGAGCCAGCGAGCAACTGCTTCACTCTGCGTAAGTCACTAGGCAAGACAATGATTTCTTGGACACCTAGCGCTTTAAATTCAGTAATCGTATCTTTTAATAGCCAATCCGTCAGACCAGCTTGTAAAAATCGAAAACTAAGCACGTCTTTGAATTGCTTCACCTGATCACTTCCTTATCAATTCAGTTAGTACGCTGACAGCGCTCAAAAAATAAAAGGGTGCGGTTTCCGTTCGCAGAATACGTGGTCCTAGCCCGCAGATCACCGCGCCTTGGGATTGCGCATGAGTGATTTCAGCAGGTGTCAAACCACCTTCTGGTCCAAAAATCGCCAAGATTCGGCTGCCAGGAGCGGCTGTGGACAAAAGTTCCACCAGCTTGGCATTTTCGCCGCTTTTAGCCGATTCCTCATAGGCAACGAGCACATGGTCATACTCTGTCAACCGATCCCACAGCTCTTTGTCCGTCGCTGCTAACTCAACGATCGGTGTTCGTTGCCGCTGTGCTTGTTCGGCAGCCTCTTGGGCAATTTTTTGCAGCCGCTGCTGTTTCTTTTGCAGCTTCTTGTGATCCCACTTCACCACCGAAGACTGAGCAGGGAACCCGATAAATTTGGCGGCCCCCAGCTCCGTGCCTTTTTGCACGATCAGCTCCAATTTGTCTCCTTTGGGATACCCACTGGCAATTGTGACATGAATCGGTAATTCCTTGTCCTGCTGTTCCTTTTCAACTTCGATCAGCTGGACCATTTGTTCACTGATCTGCTGGATTTTCGCAATGATCGCTACTTGGTCTTGAAAAACTAAATAGACACAATCACCCGGAACCATCCGCATCACCCGTACCATGTGATGGAAAGGTTCTCCTTCTACTTCATAAACAGACTTTGCCTCATAATCCTCATTCAAAAAATATCGCTGCATATGCCATTACCTACTCTGGTTTTTTTAGTGCGATCGCGTACCAGTCTTTTTGGTTCAAGATTTGATCCACGACAAATCCTTGCGCTGTCATGGCATCGATCACAAGTTGTTTTTTCGCTTCGATGATTCCCGAAACAATCAATGTTCCCGTAGGCTTCAATAATCGCCACGCATCTGGGATCATCAGTAAGATGATATCCGCCAAAATATTCGCTACAATGATATCTGCTTCAATCTCAATACCGGTCAAGAGGTCATTGGCAGCAACGGTCACGGTTTCGGCAACTGGGTTCAGTGCCATATTTTCTTTTGCGGCCCGAACAGCCACTTCGTCAAGGTCATAAGCATACACGTGTTTCGCCCCTAAATGACGACTGGCAATACTTAAAACTCCTGATCCCGTCCCAACATCCAAAACCGTTTCCTCGCCTCGCAGGTACATTTCTAGTGCCTGTAACGTCAAGCGCGTCGTTGGGTGTGTGCCAGTTCCAAAAGCCATCCCTGGATCTAACGCAATGATTTTTTCGGTAGGATCTGTGGTGTCATATTTCTCCCAGCTAGGGACAATCGTTAAATAGCGCGTGATCCGTACGGGATGATAATATTTCTTCCAAGCCGTCGCCCACTCCTCTTCCACCACTTCACTGTAAGTAATCTCATTTTTGCCAATGGCTAACCCATATTCCGGCAAGCGAGCGACCGCCGCTTCAATAAATGGCAAAATTTCTGGCAGAAAGATGGTCTCAGGAAAATAAGCCGTTACTTGAGCGCCTTCATCTAGTGTCGTATAGGTTTCTTTGTCTAATATTTCGCCATAGGCATCGCTTTTAAAGTTCTCAATATCAAGAACATCTTCAATTGCCACACCACTAGCCCCTTGTTCCATCAAAATATTGGCAACTGCTTCAACCGCTTCACTTGCAGTAGCTACTTTCACTTCATTCCATTTCATTTCTTTGCTCCTTAATAACTTGGATAAGGAATATAGGATTCCCCATCTTTTTCTTGATAGGTGTTCATGCGATCCAATAGCTGATCTTGATCAAAAGCCAGTTCAAAGACTGCCTCTTCACTCACATCGTTCAAAAAGTCCAGCAAATCGCTCTCCCCTTCAGTTAAGATTTCTTTGATGTAATCTACTAAAGCGTCCAACAAAGCTTTTTGGATTCCTTTTTTTCCTGCATAGGGAATGACTGCCAAAAAATCTTCTTCTGCAAAAGAAGATTTCTGAGGATCAAACAATAAAATACCATCTTCAAATTCGATAACCTCTTCTTCTGAAGCGACTCCTTGGGCATCATCTACCTGCAAATGATTCGGGTTCTCTGCAAATAAGCGTAAAACAAGTTCAATAGTATGGTTCCTTGCGTCCCAATCCAAAGCAACATCGTACTCAGGGATTTTTTTGGTCAATTGTTTGTCTAAATAAGTCAGCATTGTTTCTTTAGCCATTGTACATTCCTTCTTTCCTATTGCCAGCCATGATCCGGCTGGACAGCAGCTTTTCTGCTGTTCGTAATATATGGATTGCCTGCTACGACAAAGCGCAGCGGTTTGTGGGTCCACTCTCCTTTATTCGGAATACCGATCCTAGGAACAGCGAGGATTTCTTTTGGCCTTCGCCGTTTGTCGCTGTTCAGGTGCAGTGGACTGTTAAAAATCGAATGCCCATAATAATCCGGCGTAATTCCCAATGCTTTTACGAGCTTTCCGGGACCATTAGAAAGATCTGGACCGGATTTCCCGCGATTTGCCTCCATCTGTAGAATTCCTTCGACGGGTTCCAATCCCCGAATCATGATTCCTTGAGGGATTCCCTCAGGCTGCGTGATAAAATTCAAAATCAAATGGGTGTGCATCGTATATAAATAAATCGTTCCCGGCTTTTCATACATGGCTCGAACCCGCGGCGTGTTCCGCATCCCAAAGCTATGAGCCGCAAGATCGTCTGGTCCTAGATAAGCTTCACAGTCTACGATATATCCACCTAATTTTCCCAGGGGGGTCTCATGTTCCAGATACATGCCTAATAATTGCCGAGCAATTGCCGTTGTAGATTTTTGGGCAAATAATTGTTCCATCTCATTCATTTTCTTCACCTTCTTTATTTTACACAATTCTCATGGAACTTACTATCGATTACGATCATCTTATCAATTGTTTGACCTTTCGATCACTGCTTGCTCAGTTCCTGAGGGAAACCGTCCTCTTCCTTATGGGAATGTACGTTCTTATGATATACTAAAGAAAACGAAAGGAGCTTACTATGCAACAACCACTTGCGTACCGCATGCGTCCTCGAAACCTTGATGAAGTCGTAGGTCAACAGCATTTAGTTGGTCCCGGAAAGATCATTCGCCGGATGGTTGAGGCCAAGATGCTCTCTTCCATGATCCTGTATGGTCCACCAGGAACCGGAAAAACCAGTATCGCTAGTGCGATTGCCGGTTCCACCCGTTATGCATTCCGAATGCTCAATGCTGCCACCGATACGAAAAAAGACCTTCAGATTGTGGCCGAAGAAGCTAAAATGAGCGGCACAGTCATTTTACTTTTAGATGAGGTTCATCGATTGGATAAAACCAAGCAGGATTTTTTACTGCCTCATTTAGAAAGCGGAAAAATCATCTTGATTGGCGCTACCACTGAAAATCCTTATATCACTATTAATCCGGCGATCCGTAGCCGGACACAAATTTTTGAAGTCAAACCACTGCAAGAAGCGGATATTTTAACTGCCATCGATGCCGCATTAGCGGATCAAGACCGAGGCTTGGGAACAGCATCCATCCAGTTGACCGAAGAAGCTCGTCTCCATCTGTCACGAGCCACCAATGGGGATCTCCGCAGTGCCTTGAATGGATTGGAACTTGCGGCACGCTCCACGCCACCAAGTTTAGATGGCACGATTCATCTCACTTTATCGGTTATTGAAGAATGCGTTCAGCGCAAAGCATTGACTCATGACAAAGATGGCGATGCCCATTATGATGTCATCTCTGCTTTTCAAAAATCGATCCGCGGCAGCGATGTTGATGCGGCTCTGCATTATTTAGGGCGTCTAGTAGAGGCAGGAGACCTGGCGATTATTTGCCGGCGCCTGATGGTGATCGGGTATGAAGATATTGGGCTAGCCAATCCAGCTGCTGCCGCCCGAACAGTCAACGCCGTCTTAGCCGCGGAACGACTAGGTCTGCCAGAAGCCAGGATCCCTTTGGCAGATACCGTGGTGGATCTTTGTCTGTCACCGAAGTCTAACTCTGCTTATCTAGCACTAGATGCTGCCATTGCAGATATCCGTGCCGGCAATGCCGGAGATGTCCCTGACCATTTAAGAGACAGCCATTACAAAGGAGCTGAATCCTTGAATCGTGGCGTCGGTTATCAGTACCCTCATAACTTTGAGGATGCATGGGTCGATCAGCAATACTTGCCGGATAAAATCAAACAGGCACACTATTATCAGCCAAAAGCTACCGGGAAATACGAGCAAGCGCTAGGTCAACGATACCAGCAATTGCAACAGCGAAAAAAACGTCCTTAACCCGCCTAAAGGTCTCGCGAGGGCGAGGGATATTTTTGTCACCGTTTTCAATCTTCTTTATTGCTACTTTTGTTCTCCTATGCTACTATGAAGGTGGGAAATCTGTGATGTACGAGTTGTCCCATTTGTGTGTTGACCGAACATTTTTATTGATATATTGGGATCCGTCTTGTGTCAAAGCTGGTAACATGCCTTTTCATTTGGTAGTTCGATGCTTAGACCGTGGAACCCACCTGCTAGAATTTGCGGGATCAATACTACGGGAAAAAGAACGGCATCTACGGATATTACCCATTCTTTATTGAATGTGCCATCTACTTAGGTAGGTGGCTTTTTTGTGTCCTTTGCTATTCCTTTGACACTTCGCTATACTAAAACTATCTTACAAGAGAAGGACGGATTTCACGGATGATTTTTTTATTATTTTTAGTCGCTGCTATTTTACTGTTCGGCGTCTGCTACTTGCTATTAGCAAAACAAGCTATTTTCTTTTCTCTTATTCCTGAAAATACTAAAAATCAGACTTTTTTGAGCATTTATGGCTATCTTCATGGTATTTTAGGTATTCTTGCAGTCATCGTTGCATTTTTAGACAAAAAGCTAATCGCACTGTTCTATCTAGCTATTTTACTGATTGGTTCCGCCTCATTTAGTTTACTATTTGCCCGTAAAATGAAAAAAACAGATAATTAGGTTTTTCTTTTTAGTCAAAAAGTTTTACAATAAAGGTGAAGTTATCTGAGAGGAGTGTTTCTTATGTTACAACAATATCAACGAATCATGGTTGCCGTCGATGGCTCAAGTGAGTCAGAGCTAGCTTTCAAAAAAGCTGTGAATGTGGCTCAACGGAATAATTCTGAGCTTGTCCTAGCCCATGTAATCGATACTCGTGCCTTTCAAACGGTCTCTTCCTTTGATGGTATGCTAGCTGAACAAGCAACTGAAATGGCAAAGCAAACATTGAAAGATTATGAAGACTATGCCCGCAAGAATCAAGTCAATACAGTGAAAACGGTGATTGAATATGGTTCACCGAAACCAATCATTGCGAAACAAATACCTGAAGAGAATCAAATCGACTTAATCATGATCGGTGCTACTGGTCTCAATGCAGTCGAACGGATCTTTATTGGTTCTGTCTCCGAATATGTCATTCGTCATGCCTCCTGCGACGTATTGGTCGTACGGACAGACCTCGATAACCAACTACCAACTGCCGGTGATAAAGAGGAAGTATAATATCCCGGCTTGAGCAAAATAAAAAATCTCTCACAAACGGACAATTGCTCGTTTGTGAGAGATTTTTTTGCTTTTTCACCATAAAAAAACTGCCCCAGAAGTCCGTCGATCCTCACACTGTTCAAATAGCCTTTCTTTGAAGCAAGTTACTTCTGGCATTTGTTCAGCAACGTCAAACAACTTCTGGCACAGTCTCTTGCAACAAGCTTGTGGCGCAAGCTTGCTAGCAAAAATTAAAAGCAAAGTAATAGGTATTTATTATCTAATCATGTTTTTTTCTGCTTGTAAAGTTTTTTCTGAATTTTCTGATCACCTTGTTTTCTAGCAAACTTGACTGTCGGTAATATTAGCGAATCAGTTGCCAGAATTTTTGCTGGTAATAGCGATACCACAAGACACTCCCCAGCACCAATAAGAAAAAGACCGGACCATTTACAAGCCAAAATGGAAAGAACATGGTCGCAAATCCATAGCCAGCCAACAATAAGACACTCAGAAACAGCGCCCCCATCATACCAAAGACCAATCCAACACTCCCCGCACCTCGCGTAAACAGCTGACTAACATTGGTCCAATCCAGTAAGAGCAAGCGATAATCCCGAGCAAAATATTTTAAACACAGCAAGTAACAGCCTAACAAAGCACCCAATAAAAAAGTCGTTGCCAATAGAATCGGCATCTTAAAGAGTAGGATTGCCAATAATGCGATCACACCAGTCAAAACCATTTGGAGTAGCAGACCAAATCGGAATTTGGCTTGCAAATAGTTTTTCATGGACAGCGGCAATGAGCGGACAAACTGAAAATTTTGCTGATCCAACGAAATTAGTGTACTGATAAAAGAGGACGGGTTGACCATCATCACAGCTAATGCCATACCTGCCAAAAAGAACACCCCGCAAAAACGAGCATCCATTTGCCCAAAATCCAGTGCCCCGCTTAAAGCAAATGTCACAATAAAAATGATCGGTGTCATCAAAGATGTGGACAATACTTGCATAATCAAGTTGGGATCACGAACAAGCTGGGAATTGTAATTGAACAACAATTGCGACAACCCTTGTCCAGACTTATGCTTTCGCCGCACACCCCCATGATCGGGCACTGCCACAGCTACTTGATCATAAAACTTCGGTAAAATAAAGAAACGAATTGCTCCTAACAGCAACAAACAAACCACTAGAACAATAGCGAAACTCCCGATTCCGGCAGCTGTTAATGGATTGTTCATGATATAGAAAAATGGCAGTAAAAAAGCAATGGCGCTGCGATCCATGATCTGTGTATCGTAGGAACTGGTTTGATTCATCATCATGATCCCTACCACTACTACGATCATGGAAATTCCCAACAACAAACTCGTCATCATTTTTTTATGTTCCCGAAACAGTTTTGTTCGAGCCAAGCCAAAAACGATCAAGCTGCAGATACTAAAAACAATCACGAGAACGAGGACAAAGAGGACAACGGCTAATACAAGTGTTAACAAAATAAAAACCTGTGATCGCAGCCCCGTTAAAAGAAAGAGAACCAGTAACGGAAAGACAAATGGCGCCACTGTTAAAAAGACGACTAGAATCTTGGCGGTAAAAATTTCTGCTTGTCGAAAGGGCAAAGGCAAATAGGCAGGCAAGTCTTGACTCTCAAAAAAAACATTAAAAATGGTCGAAATGCCTTGAGAAAATCCTAGAGCGCCAAAAAGGGCCACATAAAAAGTGAAAAAACCTGGTAAGCGGCTAAAGTCCAGTGCCACCATTGTCAAACCATAGATCAGTAAAAAAATGAGCCCAGATAATAGGTACTGCTGGATCAAATAACGCGTCAACTGTTTGCCGCTTTTTCCTTTTTTACGCGCTTTATCTGTGATTTGCGGATTCGCATATCGAAGATTGACACTCGTCAATGTCAGTAACTGACGCTTGTTCATTTAACCTCGCCTCCTTGTTCTATCAAAGAGGAATCTTCCGCACTCCTACCTGTCATTTTTAAATAGATCGCTTCCAAAGAAAGGTCCGGATTTTGCGCAAGTAACGCATCAACAGACCCGTTATAAAGTAGCTCGCCTTTTTTCAAAATGGCTAGCTGATCACAAAGCTGTTGGGCAGTGTCCAACACGTGGGTGGAAAAAATAACTGTTTTACCTTTGGCAGCGTGGGCTTTCATCATTTCCTTCAAGTCAAAAGCAGCTTGCGGGTCTAAGCCTTGCAAAGGCTCATCCAAAATCCAAATATCTGGATCTGGTACCAATGCCCCGATCAAAATGGTTTTTTGCCGCATCCCATGGGAAAAACTGGCTAAGGTTTCTTCAACATGCGTTGTCATATCAAAGAGCTGGCATAACTCAGCTAAACGCTGATTTTTCTGAGCATCCGGCACCTCATAGGCAGCTGCGATCAGATCCCAATATTCCCCCGCAGTCAGTTGTAAAAACATATCCGGCGAATCTGGGACATAAGCGATTTGTTTTTTGATTTCTTCTCGGTATTGGGCTAATGCTTTACCATCAAAAACGATTTCGCCACTCGTCGGCTGTAAAATACTAACTAGACTCTTGATGGTCGTTGATTTCCCTGCACCATTATGGCCTAAAAAGCCAAAAATCTCACCTTGCTGAATCGTCAAAGAAAGATCCTTCAATGCTTTTTTTGTTCCATACGTTTTACTTACATGTTTCAATTCAATCATTTACTATCCCCCTTAGAAATAAGACTTAACGTAATTTTACGTGAATAAACAGAAAATTTAAAATGTTTATTTACATTATAAATGAAAAAAGTTGACAGGAATCAGCAAAACAAAGATAATTATAGCAATTTAGGGGAGTAGCACATGGGTTTTTCCATGATCATAGATCAACAGCAAGCGGGAATCCGCTGGTCTATGATGTTTCTTGCAAGACCTAGGTGGCAAAGGGCCTCTTAGGTCTTTTTGCAGTTCAATTTGGAGGTAAAATCTATGAGCAAAATGAAAAAATTAACCGCGGGAGGCCTTTTGGTCGCCATGGGGGTGGTCTATGGAGATATCGGGACCAGCCCACTCTATGTGATGAAAGCAATCGTTGAAGACAACGGCGGGTTGAAGACACTCTCCCCAGACTTTGTCTTGGGAAGTGTCTCCCTCTTTTTTTGGACTCTGACTCTGCTTACCACGATTAAGTACGTCCTAATCGCTTTAAATGCGGATAATCACGGTGAGGGAGGAATTTTTTCCTTATATACACTTGTTCGCAAGCAAAGTCGTTATTTGATTATTCCGGCAATCATCGGCGGCGCTGCATTATTGGCAGATGGCGTACTGACTCCTGCTGTCACAGTCACGACGGCCATTGAAGGGTTGCGAGGCATTCCGATGTTTTATAATCATTTTGGCAATGATCAATCCATTATTGTTTGGATTACATTAGCGATCCTTTTCGTTCTTTTTAGCCTGCAACGCTTTGGGACAGAATTCGTAGGTAAAGCATTTGGACCGATCATGCTTGGCTGGTTCACCTTTTTGGGGATCGTTGGTTTGATCAACTTTTCTGGTGATCTATCTGTCATTCGCGCGTTGGATTCCCGTTATGCCATCGGACTGCTGTTTAGTCCTGATAATACTTCAGGTTTGTTCATTCTCGGAAATATTTTTCTGGCAACCACTGGTGCTGAAGCACTATATTCCGATTTGGGACATGTAGGCAAAAAGAATATTTATGCCAGCTGGCCTTACATCAAAATCTGTTTGATGCTTAATTACTTTGGTCAGGCTGCTTGGTTATTAAAGGTTTATCAAGATCCTGCCTATCAACAGATTGAAAACCTAAACCCTTTTTTCCAGGCTTTGCCTCAAGGTTGGACAGTTTTTGGCGTCGGCTTTTCTGCATTAGCCGCAATCATTGCCTCCCAAGCTTTACTTTCCGGCTCTTTCACGTTAGTTTCGGAAGCAATTAAGTTACGCTTGCTGCCGCGGATGCAGATCATGTATCCTGGTTCTTCCATCGGACAAATGTATATTCCCGCGCTTAACCTGATACTGTGGATCGCTTGTTCTGGTGTCGTTCTCTTGTTCCGAACATCCACGCGCATGGAGGCCGCTTATGGCTTAGCGATTACAGTAACCATGTTGATGACCACAGTCTTGTTGTATTTCTTTTTGCGTCAATTCAAAAAAGCGCGTTTTATCGCTCCTTTTATTACCTTATTTTTTGCAGCTATCGAAGGCATCTTCTTCATCTCGAGTGCCGCAAAATTTTTCCACGGTGGGTTCGTTGCAGTTTTGATGGCCACTTTGATTATTGCCATCATGCTGATTTGGGAATGGGGCAACCACATTCAAGAACAAGCTGCCGAAGAAGTTGACTTGACCGAATACATTCCCCAACTACAGGAATTGCGGAATGACGAGACATTGCCATTTTCTCAGACCAATGTCGTCTTTTTAGTTCCGAAACTGCAAGGAAATACGATTGGCCGTCAGTTCATTTATTCGATCCTTGATAAACGGCCGAAACGCGCCAAAGTTTATTGGTTTGTAAATGTGGAAGTCACAGATGAACCTTATACAAAACAGTACGAAGTCTCGATGGCTGAGACAGATTTCATCGTAAAATTGAAACTCTACTTAGGCTTTCGGGTTTCTCAAGAAGTCAATGTCTACATCCGACAAATCATTCAAGAATTGATGAAAGACGGTCGCTTACCAAAACAGCCGCAAAAATACTCACTGACCCCAGGCCGTCAAGTTGGGGACTTCCAGTTTGTTCTGATCGAAGAAGAGTTGTCGAATGTCACCTCATTAACTCGCTGGGAGCGGCAAGTAATGTTAGCCAAACTCTTTATCAAACGGCATACTATTTCACCGGAACGTTGGTTTGGACTCACTTACAGCGATGTGGTCCATGAGACCGTTCCATTAGTGATTGGGCAACCGAAGGCAAGTAACCTTTCTGAAATTGTTCCGGTCAAGAAAAAACTGACTGACTAATTGCAAAGTAAGGTCACTTGCGGTACACTATTGGCAAATAAGCCAAAGGAGGAAACACCATGATGCGCATGACTAAAATAACATGTAACGTCAACTATCAGCGTTACCATATCGCATTTAGCCATGCAATTGGTTTTACAAAAACCGTTTTAGGGACGAGTCTGCCTAAAACAGTTGAATATTCGTAAAATCAATGGCCATCTCAAGGTGTTTATCTCGAATAACATCAGATAAGAATAACACAGGCCATGGATAACCATGGCCTTTTTGAGTGGTCTCAAGGAGTGAGATCATGCTAATTCAAGCAAATAAAATCAGTAAAAATTTTGGCGGTACTCCGCTATTTGAACACTTAACTTTCCAAATTGATCCTGGTGAAAAGATTGGTTTAATCGGCATCAATGGTTCTGGTAAGACAACCTTTTTAGATTTATTACTCGGAACCGAGAAAAATGATACTGGAGCGATCAGCCGACGTAAAGGTCTTTCTATTGGTCATTTGGCACAAGAATTTTCGCCCTCTTCAGAAACGGTGCTGACGTATTTACAAACCTCTTCCCCCCGACTGCAAGAGATAAGTCGCAATATGCGACGTTGTGAACAACAGATGAGCGACCCTGCCGCTGACATATCGAAATTATTGGACCGCTATGGTCAATTACAGCTGCAATTTGAAGAACACGGTGGCTATCTGTTAGAAGACCGGATTCTTGCTAGTTTAAGAGGATTGGGAATAGCGCAGTTGCAAGAAACTTCTTTGCAGGCATTAAGTGGTGGGGAGCGAGTCAAAGTAGAACTAGCAAGATTGCTATTGACAGAGCATGACCTGCTTTTACTGGATGAGCCCACGAATCATCTTGATTTAGCTAGTTTGCATTGGCTGGAAAACTATCTTATCAATACGAAAAAAGCGTATATCGTTATCTCTCATGACCGCGCTTTTCTGGACAAAGTGACGACTAGGATCTGTGAGATTGAAGATGGTCAATTGATTTCTTATCCGGGAAACTATAGCCAATATCGGTCATTGAAACAAGCTCGAATCGCTGAACTGACTAAGAACTATGAGCTGCAGCAAAAAGAATGTCAGCGGCTTAAAAATATGATTCGCCGTTATCGCCAATGGGGAAATGAAGGGGACAATGAGGCCTTTTTCCGTAAAGCCAAAGAAATTGAAAAGCGCTTAGCGAAGATCACTCTCGTCAAGCCCCCGCTGCCTCCTAAAAAAAGAATTCGCACGGTCAATCAAAGTGATCGAACAGGCAAAGAAGTCTTTATCGCCCGTAACATCGGTAAAGTCATGGCCGATCGACTACTCTTTGAAGACAGTAGTTTCTCGATTTACCGGGGCGAGCGCTTAGCGATCATTGGTGAAAATGGCACTGGGAAATCGACCCTGATCCAGCTTTTACTAGGGACTCTGGCGCTTGACGCGGGAACGATCAAATCTGGCAGTAATCTGCTGATCGGGTATCTGCCTCAAAAGCTCTCATTTCAAGATCCTGCTATGCGGGTCCTATCCTTTGCCTATCAATTCATAGGCAATGAACAATCTGCACGACAACAGCTGGCACAAATTGGTTTTTATCAGGAAGATGTTTCCAAACGCATTCAGGATCTTTCTGGCGGTGAGAAGATTCGTCTTTATCTGCTGAAACTTTTTCATAATAAAATCAATGTCCTGCTATTAGATGAGCCTACTAATCATCTGGATATCTATGCTCGTGAAGAAATTGAAGAATTGATCCAACGATTTGATGGGACGTTGATTGCTGTGAGCCATGATCGCTATTTTCTAAAACAAACTTTCCAAGACATGCTGCTGATCCGCGACCAGGAAGTCACGCGGCAGCCCATCGATTGGCAGACCCTTTAAGAGGATTACGTTCGTTTTTTCACCATAAGGAATTGATAGCAGAAAAATCAAATAAAAAAAGCCGCAAGGTAAGAGAACTGGAACACTCTCAACCCCTACGGCTATTTCATTTGTTGAAAAGATGTGAATTAAAAAAGGGTCAACTGCTGGTCTTCAAAACGCTGGATATAGGCAAAGACTTCTTCTGGCCGGTACAGGATTTGGTGGGTTTGACAATATGCACAAAAAATTGCCATTAGCTTTTGCTGATTCGGACTGTTACAAACATACCGATCACCAAAAGCTTGCTGATACTTTTCCTTCATCCCAGGAAAGTCGCGATCCAGCTGCTGATAAAAGTATGCGCGATTTCCCTCCCGCATCGTCACCCCAAAGCCAAAACAGATGATGCCTTTCACTCCCGCCTGTCGGCAGTAATCCAAGATACCTAATAGATTCTCTTCTGTGTCATTGATAAAGGGCAAAATAGGCGATAACCAAACAACTGTAGGGACCCCCGCTTCTTGAAAAGCCTTGAGAGCCAAAAAGCGCTGGTAGGTAGTGGATACTTGTCGTTCCAGTTTCTTGCATAACGTTTCATCGTAAGTCGTCAGTGTCATTTGAACAACTGCTTTCGTTTGACGATTGATTTGCACCAATAAATCAAGATCTTCTAATACCCGCGTTGATTTAGTCAATAGCGCAACCCCAAAACCGTTCTTTTTGATTACTTCCAATACTTGTCTCGTTTGTCTCAAACGCTGCTCTAGATGAATATACGGATCCGACATAGCACCAGTAACCACCATACAAGGCTGACGGCGCTTCTTTAATTGCTGGTCCAAAATCGCAGCTGCCTCTTCTTTGATCTCGATATCTTCAAAGCGGTGGGCCATCTGATAGCAACTGCTGCGACTATCACAATAAATACAGTCATGGGTACACCCTCGATAGAGATTCATGGTGTTATTTGGTGAAAGAATCGTTTTATAGCGTCGTCGATGCATTCCATCCCCTCCTACAGAACCTACGTTCCCATTTATTTTCTCATAGTTTGCCCGAAAGTGCAAAAAAAGACTTGATCCTTTTCAAGATCAAGTCCGTTGATTAATGAATATTCCCAATCAGCTTACGAATTGGTTTTCTTGCCATGTAAAGAATGATCCCTACAACAACTGCTACACCACCCACAATGCCATAATAAGCACCTTCCGTTTGTGGTGTATAGAAACGAGCAATCTGAGCATTGATCGCTTGGGAAGAAGCATCAGCCAATAACCAAATCGCAAGGGTTTGCGCTTCAAAGGCTTTTGGCGCTAACTTGGTCGTCACAGACAGTCCAACTGGTGAAAGACACATTTCGCCGGCAATCATAATAAAGAAACTAAAGACTAACCATAATGGGCTCACACGTTGATCAACCCCAAACAACATGCTTGGGAACATCAATAAAACAAAAGACAAACCTGCTAAAATCAACCCAATCGCAAATTTTACTTCCGTTCGAGGTTGTTTTTTGCCTAACTTCGTCCACAGCCAAACGAATACGGGTGTCAACAGAACCACGAATAATGGATTTAGCGTTTGATAAAGACTCGCTGGAATGGTAATACCAAACAACGTATCTTGCGTCCGATCGGCTGCAAAAAGCGCCAAAATCGATGAGCCTTGTTCTTCTAGAGACCAGAAAACGATGGCCGCTAAAAATAAAGGAATGTAAGCTAAAACTTTTTTCTTTTCATCCGCTGTCACATCACGAGAACGCAACATTTTGGTAAAGTAATAGATGGGTAAAAAGATACCTAAGATACTGATGCAATTGATAAAGAAGTCAACGGTCAGATACCCCATCGCAGCCGCACCACCAAAAATCAAGGCTACAAGCACTAATACGATGAATACGTTACGGAAAAAGACTTTTTTCTCTTGCGCAGACAATGGATTAGTTGGTGTGGTCGCCACATTTTTCAAAGTGGTTTTTCCTTGAACATAATATTGCACCAAACCAATGAACATTCCGATAGCTGCTATTGAAAAACCTAAATGGTAATTGACATTTTGCCCTAAAATTCCCACAATGATCGGTGCTAAAAGTCCGCCAATGTTGATACCCATATAAAAGATCGAAAATCCGGCATCCCGACGGACGTCTTCTTTCGAATATAGATGTCCGACCATTCCTGAAACATTCGACTTCAACAAACCTGTTCCAACAACAATCAGCATCATCGAAACAAATAATGCAGCAATACCAAGAGGTGCCGCTAGAACAATATGCCCGAACATAATGAGGATCCCACCATAAAAAACGGATTTATTCGATCCTAATAATCGGTCCGAGACCCAGCCGCCAACAATACTGGACATATAAACCAATGAACCGTAGATGGACATGATCGCTACAGCTGTTGACTTAGGCAGACCCAATCCGCCATTCGTTACAGCATCATACATAAAGTAAACTAAGATTGCACGCATCCCATAATAACTGAATCGTTCCCACATTTCAGTGAAGAATAGTGTTGACAACCCCCGTGGTTGTCCTAGGAAAGTCTTTTCTTTTTCCATAATTACTGGCTCCTTATAAAAAAACAAATTTAGAAATTTTTCTGAAAATTCACAAATGCCAGTTTATTCCCATTTTGCTAATTTTACAAGGTTAATTTGCTTAGATTATTTTTCAAAAATGGCGCCAAAATAAGACAAAAATGAGAATAGTTTTTTAACTCATTACAAAAGACTGCTATATCAACTTCATTT